>JARRRG010000187.1:0-6398 GCA_037380965.1 Deltaproteobacteria bacterium | reverse complement strand
GTACGGCTTCTGATCGTAGCTGATTCGAACCATGTAAACCTTGGCTTCAAGGCCGAACTGATTGCAGGCGAAACTGAGAGCGCTGCCCCACTGACCCGCGCCGGTCTCCGTAGAAATTCTTTTGATACCGAAGACCTTGTTGTAATAGGCTTGCGGAATTGCAGTGTTCGGCTTGTGGCTCCCCGGCGGGCTTACGCCTTCGTTCTTGTAATAGATCTTCACCGGACAGTCGAGGAACTTCTCCAGCTTCTCGGCGCGGTAAAGCGGCGTAGGGCGCCATATGGTGTACTTGTCCATCACTTCTGCTGGAATCGGGATCCATCTCTCCTGGCTGACTTCCTGCTCTATCAGGTTCATGGGAAAAACAGGCGCCAGGTCCTCAGGACCGACCGGCTGACCGGTTCCGGGATTCAGCGGGGGTTGCAAGGGGTTGGGCATGTCTGCCGCGACGTTGTACCACTCGCGTGGCATTTCGTCCTCATTGAGAAAGATCTTCACTGCCATTACCATCTCCCTCCTGGTTTTTTTGGGACCGAAGCAGTCTCGCCCTCTCCTCCTGGGGAAAAGAGCGTGTGGGTGAAAGAAAAACGTGTATTACCCCTGACGCGAACAACGCGTCCCGGCCAGCACAAATGAAAGGAAGAGCTTCGAGGGATGGAACTCCCGTGCCCGGCCTCGCCCAACATCTTGAGTGTCGCACAGGCACGCAAGTTCTCGATAACTCTACTTGCAAACCAAGATAGTTGCAACATTTTTTAGCGAAGCGACGCGTGTCGTCGAGCGATCTCGCGGAAAAAGGACAAAATCGCGCCACTCGGCTGTTACCTGATACGTGTCCCCGGTTGAATAGCGGGATCGAGCTGACAGAGCGCGATGCGCCCATCCTCTTGCACGCCTGCGAGTATCATGCCGCGGCTCACGCCGAATTTCATCTTCCTGGGCTTGAGGTTGGCCACCACGGCTACTGTCCGACCTACAAGCTCATCGGGCGTCCACGAATTCTTTATGCCGGCGAGGACGGTTCGAGTCTCGCGTCCCAGATCCACCTCGAGTTTGACAAGCTTGTCGGAGCCTTCCACATCTTCCGCTGCGACGATCCTCCCGGCGCGCAGGTCTATCCTGGCAAAATCCTCTATGTTGATTTCTTTTTCAAAATCGGGGACGCTGGGCATTGGGGCACTCTCCGTCTCAGCCAGACTCTCCCGGCTTGCCGCCATTACCTTTTCGAACGCGTCGGGCTCGAGCCGGTCAACGAGTTTTTCAAACCGACCGATCTCCTGGTTCTCGAGATCAAGAACCGCATCTTGCCACGTGAGGTTCCCGACGTTCAACATCTCTTCGATCTTCCGGCAGTAAGAAGGGAGGATGGGCTTCAGCAGCACCGCGATCACCTTTATGCAGTTGACGGCGAAGGTAAGTATCTCACGAGCTCGTTCCGGTTCCGACTTCACGACCGACCAGGGTGCGTTGACCTGGATGTAGTTATTCGCCATGTCTGAGATGAGCAGGATCTCCCTCGAGGCTCGACCAAAGCGGAAATCGAGATAGTGCGCTCGGGCGCGATCCACGGACGCGGCGATCTCCTCGACCATCTGGGTTACGTCATCAGGCAGGCTTCCGAGTTTCGATTCGAGACGTTTGTTCAGAAAGCCGACGGTTCGACTGATCAGATTGGTAATGTTGTTGACCAGTTCGGCATTGATTCGGTTGGCGAACTCTTCAACATTCAGATCGAGATCATCGATCGAGTCGTTCAGCTTGGTACCGTAGTAGTAGCGCAGGTACCACGGATGCAGGGAATCCGAAAATTGGCGCGCGGTGACAAAGGTTCCCCGGCTCTTGGACATTTTTCGACCATCCACGGTGAGGAAACCATGAACATGGATGGCATTCGGGGTTCGATAGCCCGCGGCCTTCAGCATTGCCGGCCAGAACAGGGTGTGGAAATATGCAATGTCCTTGCCGATGAAATGATGTATTTCCGCGTCCGAATCATGGTCCAGCCAGTACTCGTCGAGGTTCCGCCCTTCAATTGATGCGCAGTAGTGCTCGGTTGCGGCAATGTATCCGATGGGGGCGTCCAACCAGACATAGAAAAACTTGTCGTCCTCCCCGGGGATCTGGAATCCGAAATAGGGGCCGTCACGCGAAATGTCCCATTCGCGAAGGCCCTTTTCGATCCAGCTCCGGACAAAGGCGCGCTGCTCTGCCTGAAGACGCCCGGGTGCATTCGTCCACTCGATGAGAAAGTCTGTGAAGTGATCGAGTTGAAAGAAGAGGTGTCTTGAAGTCCGCAATGTGGGCGTCGCGCCACAGACCGCGCACCGCGCATCGAGGAGATCAGTGGGTCTGTACGTCGCGCTGCACGCCTCGCAAACGTCCCCATATTGATCCGCGGCTCCGCAATTGGGACACGTTCCCCTGATGAACCGATCCGGCAGAAAGCGTCCGCACTCCTCACAGTAGTACTGTTCTATCTCCCGCTCTGCGACATGCCCCTTCTCCTTGGCGCGCAGATAAATGGTTTCACAGTGGCGACGATTTTCCGGTGAGTCTGTCGTGTAGAACTCATCGAAAGCCACCTCGAAAAGAGCGAAGTCTTCCTGGTGCTTCCGATAGTAAACTGCGACCAGTTCTTCCGGGAGGAGGCCTTGTTTCGAAGCGTTGATCTCGATCGGGGTACCGTGGGCGTCCGACGCGCACATGTAGATCACGTCCTCGCCGATCAATCGCAGAAAACGGACGTAGATATCTGTCTGAATGTACTCGACAAGATGGCCGATATGGATGTCCCCGTTGGCATAGGGGAGTGCGCTGGTTACGAGAATCTTCCGCAAAGCTTTCTCCTGTAGGTTTCCGGACGATGACCGGTGATTTTTCTATTCGGGCATGACAACCTCATGTGCCGGGGGCGAGTGGAATAGGCGTTGGAGCCTACGTTCGGAGCCATGAAGAAGACTGATGCGAGCATAAGAACGACCCTCCTCGGTTTCCCCGGAAACACTGCCCGGACACTGGGATTCGGTGCAGGCCGCTGCGCAGGTCAGGCTACAGCCTGAGTCGGCGGGGGCTGTATCGACGGACGCGTGACTCCCGGTCAAAGAGCCACGCGGGATGGCGTCCTATTCTGGGACGATTTCAAGAGCTTCAAGGTTAGGATCCTTCTCCCGGTCGACCTTGAAAACCCTGGCCTTCATCACAACAGTCTCCATCTCGTGGAAGGAATCCAGGATCTTGGCCTTGTCTTTCTTGATCCAAACCTTGTCCAGAGTGATGTAGCTGACACGGTCGGCGATGATGAAGTTCACGTAATCAGGGCCGAGAGGACAAGGCAGGTCTCCTTTTTTGTAGTAACGCACCGAGAATACGATATCCTTGTCCAGATATTTGTAGGGATTCTCCATCAGCGCGACTATGGTAAGATTTTCGTCCAGTTGCCGGTAGATTCCGCCCTTGAGGTACTTTGTCGTACCGCAAGCGGTGAAACTCAAGCAGGCAAGTGCAATCAGCCATGCTATGCTATTTCTGGTCATGGCCGGAATCTTCCGTGACAATTGCTTCGGAATCGTCTATATTAAAAGAGAGGACAAGGAAAGTCAAAAGCATTGGATTCGTGGGAGGAAATAGCAGGCTGTGGTGTGGGCCTGCGGTGAACTTCTTTTCGTATCCTTCGCAGTCCATGTTTGACAAGGTTCAGGCCACGTGTTAATAAGCACCTCGTGAAGCCTCTCGGCACTCAGGACCAGCTTAAGAGAAGGTTTTTAAAAGTCCCCTTAATCACTTCAGAATTGCTATGGCTTTGGCTGGTGATGCGACTGCAACGGAAGTCGCGAAAAAGGGGGGAGGTTGTCGGATCGATCTGAGGTGGTTGCTCCGTAAGTACTCGTAGAGAGAACGCTCTGTTCCGTTTTGGATGTCCTGAGTTAGGGAAAGACGATACAGCGTCACGGGTAAGCCCAGATTCGTAAGGGACCGGACGGATTCTGATGAGTGTCCTACAAGCTGTCGAAACGCCGAGCTAGGGGGGCTCCAAAGGCACTGGCACGGAGGGACTTCTCCGGTCCAATACTTTGGGCTCTTCTCCACTATGCTAACAGCTGCCGCTGGGCACGCGGCCCACTAAACTCGAGGCACAGGCGGAGCAAATTTTCCTCAGACGGAAGCGGGGCTGAGGAGGCAGAGCGTCCTTTGGTCAGCCAATTGGTTGAATGGCTCATGCCATGATGAATGCTAACTGGTGAACCGCGGCTTTGTGCCGCGAAGGTCGAGAAAACAGAGTACCATGATTTCAAGAAGTCGAAACAAGAAGAATTCCAAGAAAAAGGGTGGGCGGACTTCAGGCAAGGAGGTTGATGTTTTGGAAAGATGCAAGACCTGCGGCAGAGAATATAACATTGTTCAGACTATGACCTATTCTGCTTACGGGTACTGCTCATGGGATTGCCTGATGAACCACCGGAACAAGCGCGGCGGTCACGGCCGAGTGAACCGGGGAAGCAACAGTCATCGAGGCAAATCCGGACACCGATCCCGATAGACGTGAGTCCTGGCATTCACGTGCCCACGCACGCGGCAGACTTGACCTCCCCAAGAACCCTTCAGCCAGTCGTCAACACGAGGCAGGCAAGACCGAGGGGGCAGCCTCCTAAGGGGTGAAGTTCTTTCGGTTCTCC
This sequence comes from Deltaproteobacteria bacterium, assembly GCA_037380965.1. Lineage (GTDB taxonomy): Bacteria > Desulfobacterota > Desulfomonilia > Desulfomonilales > Desulfomonilaceae > JARRRG01. Next base: position 1,725 of record JARRRG010000187.1, on the reverse strand, counting down.
CCATGAGCGCGTCAGGCTTAGGAAAAGAGGCGGGTAGCAGCTCAACACAGAGGAGCAATGTCTGCCAGCCGTTTTCTGTCCGAAAGCGAGGTGGTGGACAAGGGCCGATGTCGGTGCGTGGGATCGGTTTCCTTTGAGCGGGTGAACCCCTGGATAGTGAGCCGCGCATGGATCGATGGGGCGATGAGCTGACGCGGTGAAGCCCTCCGCCTTCAGGGGGAGCGATACCTCAACGGCGTCAACTCGGAAGTCTGGCACACACCCTGGGTACCAGGGAACAGATTTTCCTGTCGGCGTTGCCGGCGAGCCTGGGAGTAGACGCGTTGGACGAATCCAAAGTTCAGAGAATAGCGGAAGACATAGACCACATCCACCGACAGCTGGCACGAATCACCATCGGACAGCTCTTGGGCGCTCCTCACGGTAGAGCGATGCTGGATGCACGTGGGATCTGAAAAAATCCCTGCGCTGGAAGTAGTGCCGTGGCTACAGGCTCAAGCTGACTTTGATAAACGGGAGGAGATGAGAAAGGAGAACTCCATTCTCCTGAAGGGCCTTATGAATCCGCTGCTCACCGGGATCATGGATCTTACCGTGCGCCTGGTTACCCAGCAATTCGGATTCGAGAATTTCGCCCGGTTCTCGGAAGCCAAGAAACAGGTTTCATTCGATGAAAAGGCCGGTCTCTTTGAGAAGTATCTCCGTGACACCGAGGAAACCTACCGCAGCCGGATCACTCCCTGGTCCGAGGAGAAAATAGGCCGGTCTCCCGAGAACCTGAGTCGGTACCACGCGCTCTATCTCGTGCGAATCAGGCGGTTCGACAGCTACTTTCCGGCAACGAAGCTGAGAGAGATCGTTGACAAAACCTTCCAGGGTCTGGGCTTTGATTCTTTTGCGCGGTCCGACGTCATCTTTGACCTCTCGGACGGGCCAGAAAAGAATCCGGACGGAATGTGCGTCGGGGTCGAGATTCCCGGTGAGGTCCACGTGCTGATGAAACCGGTGGGAGGTTTGATAGATGTTGAGACATTGCTCCACGAGACCGGTCACGCGTTCTTCCTGAGCCACTTCGATCCAGGACTACCTATCGAGTACCGGCGGCTGTATCGGTCCCCGTCTCTTGACGAAACCTTCGCCTTTCTCTTCATGGAGCTGATCGGGAACCGCGAATGGCTGACGGGAATCGCGGGAATGCCGGCCGACCGTGCGGAGGAGCTCGTGGATCTCTACCGTACGAAACGGCTCTGTCTGATTCGTCGTTACATAGGCAAGTTTCTTGCTGAAAAGGAGTTTCACGAAAAAGGCGACATCAAGGATTCTCAGCCATATTGCCGACACTTGAGCGCTGCCACGGGGTTCGTGTACGAGCCCGAGGCCTATCTCATAGATATGGAGCAGGATTTCTACGCGCTCGATTACCTTGAGGCTTGGGCGGGAGCTCATGTGCTGCACGGTTGTCTCGAAGACCGTTTTGGAGAGGCATGGTTCAGAAACGCCGAGGCTGGTGATTTCCTGAGACAGATCGCCGCTGCCGGACGACGCAATGCGCTTGAGGAACAGCTCCTCGCGTTCTGCGGATCCCCTCCCCGCCTTCCTGAGTCTTTCGTCGATTGATTCGTCGCGGATCATGCATTATATAAAATTGACGGAATGGAAGCGCAGGACCAAGTGCCCGTCATGGGTGTGGAATCGCTGGTCACTGTGCAGGGTCGTCCTGAAGAA
>JARRRG010000186.1:0-13287 GCA_037380965.1 Deltaproteobacteria bacterium | reverse complement strand
GTGGCAGAGAAGAGAAGGAGCGTCAAGCCATTTCACGTGGTAACCGGTGTTGCGGACGAGCTCGATGCACACAATGGTCAGGCAGGAAATCCACGATGAGAGATAAGGTTCCGGAAAGTGGTCTCTTGCCTGGACCGGCACAAACCACTATACTATTTTAGTAATTTTTGAGCGAGGTGAGGGAGTGGTTCGCAAGGCAAAATTATTTGAGGGACTTCTGTTAGTCCTGATCATGATAGTGGGAGCTTCGTGCAGTCAGTCAGTCACGGGTGGAGCAGTGGAGGGGCCGCCTGACCCCCCAAAAAATCTGAAGGCCGACATTGTGGACCGGGGAATTCATCTATCGTGGGATTGCGTGCCGGGGGCTTCCTTCCATCTATCGTGGGATTGCGTGCCGGGGGCTTCCTTCTACACGGTTTTCTGGGGGTCGGAGAGAGACGAATATCGGAATCTTGTCAACGCGCAAGACTGCTCGGCCACGCTGGTCGGTCTGAGGAAAAACGAATTCTACGCGTTCGCGGTCACCGCGTGGAATCAGCACGGAGAGAGCAATTATTCACAAGGTGCAGAGGTCATTTATGATGACGATCCGGGTCGCGCGGATTACTATTTGGTCATGGGAAATGACCGGATGAAAAGGGGCCACTATAAATCTGCTCTCACGTACTTCTCAACGGCCATCAGGCTCGCGCCGGACAGCCCCCAGGCGTATCAACGCCGTGCCTTGCTTTACGAAAAGACGAAGCGAAGCGACCTCGCCAAGCAAGACTACCAAATGGCGGAAAAGCTCCTGAAGCGGAAACCCCTCTCCAAAAATCAGCAGACCCCGCTGGATTGAGCCCCGCGCGGTACCCGCGCGGAACAATACGTGTACGCGGCCGCACAATCCCACAATTTCATGGGGCTCGTGTCCAGGATCCCATGAGATCAGACGTCTCATTCCCGTTGTGAGAAAGTCGGTGAGATCTCCTCCGCGATGATCGCGGTTATGACGCGGCCGTCTGTGTGTGAGCGAGAGATCCGCGACGGTCGCTTGAGGGACATTGGACTCACCGATCCGGTTCCGGGCATGGAGCCGGACCGAGAGAGAGGAGAGGGGGAACATTTTTTCGCCGGCATGGGCCTGACGCAATAGACGCGTGCCCGGGGAACGAGGCGGTTTGAGGGTTTTGCTAACATCCCCCCGAGAAGGCCTTCGGGACGTTTTCTTGACCGATCCACGCGCACTGCCGGTCCAGGCGAACACGGGTACCGGCCGTGCGGATGGGTTGTTCCCACATTCTTTCGCAGTCTGTTACATGGTGGGAGCAGATTAAAATCTCACACACGAACTGAATTCATGTCGGAGTTTTTGCAAATAGTCCGTTTTTTGTATATGGTCTTTCATGCCTGCTGACGATACGTCCGAGGAACACGCCCAACGGCGAGGAGAAAAGGGTTCCCGGAGGGATGGACCGGCAGGAGAAAAGCGTTGACCGTAAGAATATTTTCCTGATATTCTTTCAGGCTGGCCACGGCGACATCCTGGGGAAAGGAGGCGGTTCCATGCCATTGTTCAGGATAGGGGGGAAGGCGGCAGTATGTGCGATCATGATAGTGGCATTCACGATGGTACCTCTGCTCGTGGAAGCGCAGGAAGTCAAGACAGTCACGAGCAAAGAGTTTGGTTTCACCATGAAATATCCCGCCTCCTGGGTGAAGATTGATAACCCGAAGGGTAATTATTATGTGGTGTTCCAGGCTCCTGACCTGACCGAGAATTTCCGCAGCCGCATTCACGTAGCCGCTCACAGGCCGGTCAAAGACCCCCTTAAGGTGTTTCTGCAAGAAATGCGCAACGGCATCAAAGACTTGCAGAAGAAATCGGGTGCTCAGTCCAAGAAAAAACAGACCGTTCGAATTCTCCAGGAAGGTGAGTTCAAGTGTGATGTTCCCGGCGCTTATTTTTTCTTCATCCAGGCCCTCGAGGACAAACTCAAGATCTGGATGGACATTGTCATCGTGTTTTACAAACATGATGACACCCTGCTCCGGGTCTCCTGTCTTGCGCCGTCAAAGGTTATGGAGAAGTATCACCAGCTCTTTAATGATGTTCTGGTCTCAGTAAAATTTCTGCCCGAGGCCGGCCCTGCTGCGCGGCCGTCGAAACCGAGCGCGGTTCCTCCGCCTTCCCCCGGCACGGTCCAGCCCCAGATGAGGCCTGCTCAGCCCCAGATGAGGCCTGCCCAGCCCCAGATGAGGCCTGCGCAGCCCCCGAGCGCAGTCCAACCGCAGGGAGCGCGTGGACCGATTCCCCGGGGCCCGCTGAGGAAACCGGGAAAGCCGTCAACCGGTATCGTTGAGTAACGAAGATTTCACTGCTTGACGTTCGTCGGTTTCTCAGAAGGGGAAGTTTGCCCTCAGGATCGACAATATGAGTTTACGCCATACGAACAGGCTTTTTAACTCACACGACGAATTCGCACAGTTCAAGAATTCATTTTCAGGGCCCGAGCCTGCACCGCTTGATTCGAGCGCGTTGAGGGAGAGAGCCCTGGAACTGGCCGAGCTCCTTGAGCCGAAAAGCGACAGGAGTGAACTGGAAGAGACCTTATCCGAATTCGCAGTCTCTTTTGATTGGCAATCTTTTCACCAGCTCTCCGCTATGGTCGGTTTTCTGGCGAAAAGTCTCTTCAAGGACGTTTCTCGCCCCGTTCCTCCCGCGATCAAGAGAAAGATCTTCGAGTTTGACGGCCCGACGTTCCTTTTCGTAGGCCATGCGTCCTATTACGATTACGTTCTCGTCGGGCACCTTCTTCATCGAATCGGGATGCCCCCTCCCATCATGCACGTGACCGGGACCATGTGTAAGGGATGGTTGTCCCACTGGCTCAAGGGTTTTCGGACTCTGGAGATCCCCAAGAATCTCTCCCCGCTGCGGCATCGGGCTTATTCCTGGTTTTGTGCCGCTTTGGCTGAATGTCTCGAAACCCAGGCGTTATTCGCCCGAACAAGTCGGTATACGGTTCGAGCCCGGGATGGCATCCTGCGGGAGCCGTATGTGCCCCATGGCCTCATCTCGGCGGTTAAGGCTACGGGACGGGCGCTGGTCGTGCCGGTGGCCGTGTCGTACTCAATCATTCCCGAAGACCGTTATCTGACGGCCTCCAGTCTCTTTTCCACACTACCGGTTCTGCCGAGACACTGGTCCTTCTTTCTCCCCTTCCTGCTGCATCTTCGAAGCTCGGATAAGCTCTTTCGGGGCATCGAGAACGCTTTCGGGGACGTGAGCATTGACCTGGGGGAACCCTTCGAGCTGGCCTATGACGATTCGCTCACTCTCCAACGAATATCTCACCGGGCCATAGAAGAAGTTGCCCGCAATAAGCTCATACATCCCACGCACATCGTGGCCCGGGCTATGCAAGGACTCGACTATCCCGGCGTGAGTGAGCTGAGGCAGAAGGTCGAAGAAGAGATCGAAAGCATCAGATCCTTTTTTCAGGCCAGGTATCATAAGGAACCACCGTTTCATCCAGTGATCGAGTCGGACTTACCTGAAGCGGTTCAACGGGGGATCAAGAGCCTGAGCGGTCGCGGGGCACTGTCCCGCTCTGTCTTTCGACGGAGATATTCAGCCGGCGACGTTCCCCTGCTCCAGTTTTACAGTTACCACGGAGATCGAAGGATCTACCCGTTAAGCGGCCGGAATTCCATGACGGTCGTCAACGCGGGGGTTTGGGGATACACGCTGGCTCTCCATATCGGCAAGAATCTGTTGAAAAAGGAGGAGTTGGCCGAGCACTCGCTGGTCCTTTACGATTCCCGGGAAGATCTTATTGAGAGGCTTACCGTCGAAGGCAAGCACCCCTGGCATTTCAAGGATATTCCCCTTCCCCGCTCCGTCAGGCCGGAGGCGGACCTCATCGCGGCGATCAGCGCCCGCGGGCAGCGACCTTGTCATTGCCACGAAGGGTTTCATCCCCGAGACTGGATTGCTGCCGTGCCAGACAGCTCATGAGGCCATGGAACGTGTTGGGAAGCGAATGAGGCTTTCCGTGCTTTCCGGCGCGAACCTGGCTCACGAAATTGTCGACGGCGGTGCAGGGGTCACCCAGATCGCGTGCGAAGATCCGACATCGTTCGATCGACTCAGAATCCTCATCGAGACGAGTCGGTTCAGAGTGGTGTATTCGGGCGATGTCATCGGAACCACCATAGCCGCCGCGCTCAAGAACGTGTACGCAATCGGTTTCGGCATCCTGGAAGGCTCCAATCTTGCACCGGAGAATTTCCTGGCGACCTATTCAACGCTCGTCACTTCGGAAATTCGGCAGTTCGGCCTTCTTCTGGGAGCATCCCCGGAGACATTCGATGCCGAAAGTCAGGTCTGGATGGCTGACCTCCTCGCTACCTGTCGGGGTGGACGCTCGGCCAGATTCGGCCGCGACCTCGCCGGCATGGACGACAAGCATGGAAAATCCCTTCCCGCCCGTATTCTTCTCGAGCAGTACCGCAAGAAGAAGATTGCCATAGAGGGATTCGAGGCGTGTCGTTTCGCGCAGCGAATAGCCTCACAGAGGGGTTTTCATCCGCCCATCCTCGGGGAAATCTACTCAGTGCTCCATGGCGGGAAGAAAGTCGACGTGGACGGATTCATAGAAAAATGCCTCGACGCGCTGAGCCACAGGAACGCCTATCTCTCCTCCTCGACAATCCCCTACCGACCTCGGGGCCGCTGACGAGATGAACGAGGAATTGCGACGCCCCGCTTGCTGAACTTCGGGGAGAACTGTTCAGTACGGAGCCCGAGTCATGAACGCCGAAGCCTCGCCTTATCCACACATTTCGGTACGGGATCTCGCGCCCGGTGACAACATTCTGCAGTTTCTTGAGCTGAGATCGATCGAGTTGCGTAAGACGCGGTCCGGGGAGGATTACGCGGATCTCAGCGCAGGTGACGCCACAGGGACTATTCCGGGGAAGATATGGCCGGATGCGCTGCGCAAGTGGGGGCATGATTTCAAGCCGGGAGATTTCGTGAAAATCGAAGGGAGGGTGGAACGGTACCGGGAAAAGAACCAGCTCGTGGTCGACAAGATCCGATCTGCCGAGCCGGACGAGATCCCCTCGATGAGTGACCTGGTTCGGGCCACCACCTACGATCCGGATACCCTATGGGAAGAGTTGAACGCCAAGGCTCGAAGCCTGAAGCCACCGGAACTGGCCGAGCTGGTTGAACATCTGCTGCACGTGAACGCACAGGAACTGAAGACCTTCCCCGCGGCGAGAATGGTGCACCACGCGTACAAGGGAGGCCTCATCGAGCACATGGTTACGGTCACCGGCAAAGTGGAAGCCATTGTTGCACTGGATACGCGAATCAATAGAGATGTTGCCATTGCAGGTGCAATATTGCATGATATAGGAAAAGTCCGGGAGCTTGATCCTGCACAGCATGGTCGAACCTTCGAAGGCAGGTTGATCGGACATCTCATTCTCGGCGTGCAGATGATTCACGAGGCCGGGGTCGAGAAGAATTTCTCGGATTTCAAATGGCTGAGAGAGGTTGAGCATATTCTCGTCTCTCACCATGGCGAAACCGAGTTCGGATCGCCGGTTCGACCCTTGACGCGCGAAGCTATGGTGGTCCATTTTATTGACAATCTTGATTCGAAGCTCAAAATTATAGAGGAGGCTCTTGAATCCACGGAGCCTGATGGTTTCTCTAAGTACAACAGATGGTTGGAAGGGAGAGCCTTCATCGGCAGTCTCCCTGAAGCCGAGGAGGAAAACGATGCAGCAACTTGAAGAAAAATTGGCCGAAATGAGACAGAAGACCACCGAACTCAGAGGGTATCTTTGACCTGGACTCCAAGGTTTCCCGCCTCAACGAACTCCAAAAGACCCAGGAACAGTCCGAATTCTGGAACGATCCCCAGACTGCGAAATCTGTTTTGAAGGAGCAAAAACAGATCTCGTCACTCGTGGACAATTTTCTCGGCCTCGACCGAGAGATCGAAGATACCGGGGTCCTGCTCGAACTTGCTCTGGAAGAAGAGGATTCCTCGGCACTCAAAGAGGTGGAGGAGAAGCTCTCCGAAATCGAAGAGCATGTGCAAGGGCTTGAGGTCAGACGCTTATTTACGCAACCCGAGGACAGAGCCGACGCGATCGTGGAAATTCATGCAGGAGCCGGAGGAACTGAAGCTCAGGACTGGGCCGAGATGCTGCTGCGCATGTACCTGAGATGGGCAGAGCGGGAAGGCTATGAGACGGAGGTGCTGAGCACACTGCCCGGAGAAGAGGCCGGAATCAAATCCGCGACCTTTTCTGTTGAAGGGGAGTACGCCTACGGTCGACTGAAGGCGGAAGTGGGCATCCATCGGCTCGTCAGAATTTCGCCTTTTGACGCCAATTCAAGGAGACACACCTCATTTTCAGCCATGTTCGTCTACCCCAGTGCCGATGATACGGTGAAGATCGAGATTAATGAAGCGGATCTCAAGATCGACACCTATCGTTCCTCAGGCGCGGGCGGTCAACACGTGAATACCACCGACTCTGCCGTGCGGGTGACCCATATCCCGACGGGCATCGTGGTTCACTGTCAGAATGAACGTTCCCAGCACAAGAATCGGGCCATGGCCCTGAAGGTCCTCAAATCGAGGCTTTACGATCTGGAGCTCCGGAAGAAGAGAGAAGAGAAAGACAAGCTCCACAAGGAGAAGAAGGAAATAGCCTGGGGATCTCAGATCCGCTCTTACGTGCTTCATCCTTATCAGATGGTCAAGGATCACCGAACCAATCACGAAACCGGCAATGTCGGAGCGGTACTGGACGGAGACCTGAGCCGGTTCATTCAGGAATACCTTGCGTTGGAGGCTCGGGAAAACGGGGACTAGCTCTGGGAATCGACACCGTGATCGACGAGAAGTGGATCACGGATTCTCGCGCCCCTCTTTCTTGATGCCGGAACGTTCGGCCGCGCCTGACCCGGTCGAATTTGCCAATCATCACGTCAGACGGCCGGGACAATCCCGTTTCGGCCGGCTGTACGCTGATCAAACACTTCGGAATTCTCTTTCGGCGGTGCGTCAATGACGGAAATCCACGGACTGAACGAACTGTTTTCGCGGGTCCTGGACAAGGGGCTGTGTGCGGCATGCGGAGCATGTGTGGGCGGCTGTCCCTACCTGACGTCCTTCAAGGGCAAGACCGTGATGGTGCATTCCTGTTCACTGGAACAGGGGCGATGTTTCGCATACTGCCCCATGACATTCTTCGACCCTGACGAGGTGAGTCAAGCTGTTTTCCGGATTCCGCGCAACCTCGGCGCTCTCGGTCAGGTACGGGACGTGATGGCATCCAGGGCCACAGATGACAAAATCGCGTCAAAAGGCCAGGCCGGAGGGACGGTCAGTGCTCTCCTGGTGACGGCCTTCGAGGAGGATCTGATCGACGCGGTCGTACTCACCTCGCTGGTACCTGGCGAAGAGTATCCTCGTGGCATTGTTGCCACGAGCGTTCCGGAAGTCCTTGCATGTGCCGGTTCGAAGTACGTCGGCGCTCATTCGCTTGCCGCGGTGAGAGACGCTTTGAACAGCGGTTACGAGCGCATCGGGGTGGTGGGTTTGCCGTGTCAGGTGAGGTCAGTTCGCAAGATGGCGCTGTACGATATCCAAAAGGAGAATCTTGCCGAGCGGATTGGACCGGTAATCGGACTCTTCTGCAACTGGGCCTTTTCGAGCCGAGAGTTCAATTCGTTCCTTTCGCAACGATTCGACATCGAGCACGTTGAAGGCTTTCACATTCCTCCTCCTCCGGCCAACTGTATCGAAATAGTTACACGCGAGGGCCGGGCGAGTATCCCCCTTGACGAGGTCCGGCCTTTGATTCAGGCCGCTTGCCAGAATTGCGAGGACATGACGTCGGAATTCGCGGACCTCTCCGTGGGTATGTACGAAGGAAAAGAAGGCTGGAACACCCTGATAACAAGAACCGACGTCGGCCGGAATCTGGTCGAGAGAGCCGTGGCACGACAGAATCTGGAGACCGACACGTTCCCTGAGCCCAACCTGTCTCATCTGAAGGAAGCATCCTTAAACAAGAGACAACGTCCCTCCGTTGGGGGGGAGCCGGACTCGTGAGAGTAACTGAGGATTCTCGGCAGCAGGAGGGCACTCACGGCTTTGTACCCCCATGCCAAGCTCCTTCGGGTTCTGGACCTGTTGTGACAAGCTCAAAGCTCAACCGGGATTTCGCTGACACAGGAGAGATCAGACCATGTCTTTGATCAGCATGAACGCGCCTGGCAAAGAGCTCCTGTTAATGGGCAACGAAGCTATTGCCAGGGGAGCGCTGGAGGCAGGCGTCAGCGTGGCCGCGGCCTATCCGGGAACTCCTTCGTCCGAGATCATTGGTTCCCTCGCTGAAGTGGCGAACGAGATGGGCATATACGTGGAGTGGTCTGTCAATGAAAAGGTCGGGCTGGAAGTCGCCGCGGCTGCGGCTTGCTCGGGCTTGAACGCGCTTACGGCCATGAAGCAAAACGGCCTGAATGTCGCGTCGGATTTTCTGTTGAACCTGAACATGTCCGGAATTCGGGGCGGCCTCGTAGTCATCGCATGCGACGATCCCTCCGGGATATCGAGCACAAACGAGCAGGATTCAAGGCCCATGGCCAAATTGGCCGATCTTCCGCTCCTGGAGCCGGCAACCTTTGAAGAAGCCAAGGCAATGGTGTACGAGGCTTTTGCCTTGTCCAGGAAGATAAACAATGTCTGCCTCGTCAAACGTGACCCTGGGACCGCTGACCGATTTCAGGCCCACACCACATTTTGACACGTCTCAAATCCTCTCCGCGCTCCCTGCATCGGTGACTCATCCGATCGCCCATGCCAAGCTCAAGCTAGCGGGTGAGATCCTTGCCGAATCTTCATTCAACTGCTACCAGGGACCTGTGCGTCAGGAACTGCTGATTATCACTTGTGGATCGGGTTGGCTTTTCGCGATTGAGGCAATAAAACTTCTGGGTCTTGAATCTCGGGTCGGTCTTTTAAAAATCGGAACCACATGGCCGCTCCCCGAGAGAATGCTCCTGGAACACCTGGCGAAGACGGAACGGGTCCTCTTCCTGGAGGAGGTGGATCCGGTACTGGAAAATAACGTCAAAGAGCTCTTCGCGCACCACAACGAGTCCCTGCCCCACATCGACTTCCTGGGCAAGAAATCGGGAACCGTTCCTGACGTCGGAGAGCTGGGTCCCGCGCTCGCCATTCGTGTCATCTCAGAGCTGACCGGAACATCCTTGCCAGCGCCTGACCCGGCATATGTTCGCTTGGCTCAAACCGAGGTCGAGCGCTTCTCTCCTGCCAGATCGTTGGCCTTCTGTCCCGGTTGCCCTCACCGCGCGTCCTTCTGGGCCATTAAGCGGGCACTTGCTCTGGATGGCAGAGATGGAGTCGTGTTCGGTGATATTGGATGCTACGGGCTGGCAGTGCTGGGCACGGGGTTCCACCAATCCAAGACGCTTCATGCCATGGGATCGGGTATCGGTATGGCCTGCGGTTTCGGCAAGCTCGACAGATTCGGCGGCACCCAGCCCTCGATCGCGGTCTGCGGAGACTCGACATTTTATCATGCGGCAATCCCCGCGCTCATTAATGGTTTGCACCACCGGTCAAACTTCCTGCTCTTGCTGCTTGACAACAGCGCCACCGCGATGACCGGCTTTCAACCTCACCCGGGCAGCTCGGTGGACGCGATGGGCAGACAAGCTCCTCCCGTGGTTCTGGAGGACCTCTGCCGGTCCCTGGGAGTGCGCACCGAGATCCGCGATCCCTTTGAGACGGAAGACGCGGCAAACACCATCTACGAGATGCTCCAGCAAGAAGGCCCGAAACGTTACAAGGTGAGCATCGATCCGGACAAGTGCATTGGCGAGGATTGCGGGTGCAATCGACTTTGCACGCGCGTTTTCAGGTGCCCCGGGCTCAATTGGGACAGCGTCCTCAAGAAGTCGGGGATTGATGAGGCCATCTGCGTCGGTTGCGGAGTATGCGCGGACATCTGCCCCCGAGGGGCGATCATCAAGGAGAGCGCCTAGATGGATAAGGACCCCTTCAATCTGGTGGTCTGCGGGGTGGGAGGTCAGGGAAATGTCCTGGCCTCGCGCTTGATCGGCGGAATCCTCGTCGAGCAGGGATATAAGGTTACGATCGGCGAAACTTATGGGGCCTCACAGAGGGGTGGTTCGGTGATGAGCCACGTCAGGGTGTCGAAGGCTCAGCAGTACGGGCCCCTTATGCCGCCGGGGTCGGCGGATCTGGTCGTGGCGCTGGAACCGAGCGAGGCGGCCAGGGTGCTCGCGCAGTTCGGTAACCCGGAAACGATCTCCGTGGTGAATACCAGGCCGGTCCAGCCGGTGGATGTAATCAGTGGTGGTGCGCCCTACCCGGACTTGAACCTCTTGCTCGAGAGAATCGATTCCTTGAGCAAGAAAGCGTATTTCCTGGAGGCCACTGAAAAGGCCCTGGAACTGGGAAATCCCATTCTCGCCAACATCGTCCTGATTGGCGCGATGGCAGAAGCGGGCCTGCTCTCGGTTTCCGAGAACGAGCTGGCGAGAATCGTCAGTGAGTACCTCTCGCCGGACAAAGTGGAGATCAACCTCAAAGCGTTCGAGATAGGACGGGACATGGTGCGGACCGGTACCTAGCTTCCGGCAGCCCGTCTCAAGCGATGGTCGGATCCGCGGACCTCGTGCCCTTTTGCCCCGAGGCACTGATCGCCAGGGCAGCCTTCATCCCCCAAGGCTCAGTCTTCCTCCCATGTCCAGTCAAGGCCGCAGTCCATGCAGTCCTCTACGATCCTACCGCCAACGAGCAAGCACTTGATCCTGCCCGTGAGCTGACAGTATTCCTCTCCACCTGAACCTGTCGCGGAATAGCAGCAAGCCACGAGCACGCCCGGAGGAAGTGGAACCGGCACCGCCGGCGGGGGAACGAATTGAAGTACCCCAGGGCCCGCGGCGAAGAGAACGTTCGGCAAAACAACGGCTAGCAATAGGGACAGAAGAAGCGCACCTGTGAGTCGTTTCATCTCGAACCTCTCGCGGAGTGACGAAGTCTGCTCTTTCCGAACCGCGACTCCTCGCGTCCACTTCGCTCGGACGTATGACACGGTGACAAACTGCAGGCAAAGGCATGAGCGTGCCATGACACTCCGTCAGCAAGGGCACGCCTGCGTGGTGTATCACGTGGTGGCTCAGACTCATGGCAAGGATCATAGAACGCCTTATCGCTGATGGCTGGCCGCGATGACGGAATGCGACGCCGCAGGAACGCTGTCGATCGTGTGGATATGATCCTCCCGCAAGGCGCCATAATTACCATTTATCAACAGGTGTTTGTACCTAACATACCTGAGCGACATGGGTAACCGCGCAGCCAATAGTACCGCAATGTTGCTCATTACGTATCGACATCATAGATTAATATCCAGTGTGACTCCATGTGGCAAATCGCTCTCCGGTCAATGTTGTCGGAGCCTTGCCTCACCTATCAACAGGATTACGCGCAGGTTATCCACAAGGTCTGTGGAAACGCGGTAAGGGTGAGCAGGAGGCAGACGAGCGCCCCTTTGTTCCGAAAGAGGTTCTGCAGCATGCAGGGTCCTGTTGTCGGGATGAGGAGCGACACTCAGCGGCCCGAATACCTCACCTGCTTTCTCTCCTCTTCCGTGGAAAGCGTCTCTGCCTGTCGGAGCATGTTCGAATGGGAATCAGATCAGCACAGTATGTTGCCACGCGAAAGAGGTAGTCAAATCCGACAAAGGGGAGGCCCAATTGCCGATATTCCTCCTTGATTCCAAAGAGGAGCCCCCGCATACCGTTGACTTCCTTTCGATACAACAAGATCTTAAGCAATCCGAGCAGCCCCACCTTTCCGTTCAGCCGTTTCAGGAGCGGGCAGATATCAGGCACGACCAACCCCACAGCCACGGGTTCCTGATTGACATAGATAAAGAAGATCAGCTCGGGATCAGCAAACTTTACCAGGGTGCCGGCCATCTCCTCGGCTTCCGCATCGGTCATGGGGACGTATCCCCAGTTCTGGTTCCACGATTCGTCATAGATATGCTTGATCAGGGCGACTTCTTCACCAAGGTTCTTCTTGTTGGCGGACCTCACCGATATCGAGCCCTTGCTCTTGAGGCGATCTGCGAGCCGTTGCATCCACTCAGGAGGTTTCCAGGATCTGTCCACAATGTAAGAGACGAGCTCCTTTTCCTTACGGAATCCTGCCGACTCGACGAGGTCTCTGTAATAGGGGGGATTGTAAGGCATCATAAATGTCGGTCGGTGTTCGAAGCCTTCCGTGAGGAGTCCCACCTCGTAATTGGTCGACGGGTTCAGTGGTCCCCGCAGGAAGGTCATTCCTTTTTGGCACACCCATTTCTGTACTTCGGCAAAGAGGGCTTCGGAAATCTCATGATCATCAATGCATTCGAAGAACCCCCATATTCCCATGCCGGTATTGTGAAACTGATTGTAGTTCTTATCCACGATCCCCGCGATGCGACCCACGGTTTCCGAGTTCCGGCGAGCGAGGAGGAGAATTCGTTCCGAGAATTCCCAGAAAGGGTGCTGCTCGTCGAGCATCCTGCGGACCACGCTCTTCAGTGGGGGAACCCAATTGGGATCGTCCTGATAAATCTTCCAGGGCAGCTCTATGAATGTCTCAATATCGCGAAATCCTTCCACAGAGACCATTTCTACCCCTGACATTGAAACCCCTCCGTCCGGTACTCGTCTCTCTCGACAATTGGATAAGGCCGGCAACGCCTGATTCACTCATTGTGGAGAGTGTACACTATGTATACCGAATCTTGCGAGTTCTTTCCAGTGATTCAAGGGGCGCGTGAACGGGTTGGACATAGATTGAAGAGCTGAAAGCATGATGCTGCACCTGATGACTGCTCGCCGCCGGTAGCCTGCAGCTTACGGTCCGCTTGAGTTTCCGTTCCGTACGGTTTCGGTCTGCACTTTTCTGCGGTTGCCAGGATTGCTGCCCCATGCTAAATCATTCATGGGAGGTGTACTATGCCAGAATTTTCAAATCCCTTTTCGGGGTTGGCAAACGATCGCCGACTCACCCCTGCTGAGTTGGTACGCGCCATCAGGTTCATGGTCGCGGCGGAATATGAGGCCGTCCAACTTTATCAGCAGCTTGCCGAGTCAACTGAAAATGAGCTGGCCAAGACAGTGCTCATTGACATTGCGGATGAGGAAAAGGTCCATGCTGG
>JARRRG010000185.1:0-5166 GCA_037380965.1 Deltaproteobacteria bacterium | reverse complement strand
GTATATATGGATACACAATGACAAAGTGGAAATCCGTGATGCCTCGCATTTGAAGGGCAAGGGCGCTCTTGAAACTCAAGACCTTATAAGAGAGGAGCTGAACGAGCCGAGAGCCCAGGTGGCCGCTATAGGTCTGGCCGGTGAAAACAAGGTCTTTTCGGCTTCCATCGAGCAGAGCAGGTCCAGTGCCAGCAGGCTCGGCGGTGGCGCGGTCATGGGCGACAAAAAGATAAAGGCGATCGCGGTTCGTGGAACAAAGGACCTCTACCTCGCCCGAGGCGAGGAATTCATGCAGCATATGGAAGAAGTGACGGAATATATAAAATTCCGAAACACTAATCCCATTCCGGACGTCATGACTATTTTGTCCGGGATCGGGTCGCCCCAGGAAATGAAGCACACTGATGAGAAGTGGCACAGTGAAAACTTCATGTGGGGGAATGCCCGCACCCGGAGAAGAGACTTCTGGAGCAAGGAGAATGAAGAGAATTGGACGACGGCTCAATTAACAGCCATACAGCGGTTAATAAGCTGTTTTAACTGTCCGCAGCAATGTGGAGCGCTGGTTTCGTCCGAGGGTGTGGGTGGCCGGAAATACATGATGAAGTGCTTTGGAAAACTCACGTATTCCATGGCGGCCTATGTAGACGATCTTCGCTTCAACTTCAAGATCCTGGAACGTGCCACCGAGTATGGAGTGGACTCATTCTCGACCCCGCAGATTTTGGCTTTTGCAGTTGAGCTGTATGAGAACGGCATCCTGACTGATAAAGACCTGGAAGGGTGTCCGTCCGATAAGGAGGGAAGGTTCTTCTGGTTACTTGACAGAGTGGCCAGGAGGGAAGGAATCGGAGACATTCTTGCCGACGGCGTATATTATGCGGCCCGCAAGATCGGCAAAGGCGCGGAGAAATTCGATCACAATACAATCAAGAGACATGAGCAACTCCCTCTCAAGCTGGGAATGTTGGATCCGATCTATTTCCTCATGTATTCTACCAACGAGAAGATAAGCATTACCCAGATTGAAGGGAATTTCCCGCAGGCGGCCTTTCCCACCAGGGAGCAGAGAGAACGGTGTATAGAGAGTTGGCCCCAGATTCCCAACGAGAGGTTTAAGGAAATCGTCCTGGAATGGGAACCGAGAGGCGATAAGGCGATACCTTATTTCCCGACCCCGGAGATGTCCAGTGAAATTGTGGATTGGATGGAAATGCTGCACAACATTGATGACGCGCTCGGATTGTGCGCGGGAATGGGTTCGTTTTGCCTGAAGCCTCCCTATCACATCCACAATTACCCGAAAATCATCTCCGCGGCGTCCGGACTGGATATGGATGAAGCGGGACTTAAGAAAATAGTCAATAGGAGTAGGAATCTGCACCGGGCGTTCAATAACAGAAGAGGCATGACAAGAGCTGACGAGAAGCCGCCCGAAGACCATTGGAAAAGGAGATTCCCGGAGCTCGAGAAGGAACTCTTGGATACCTATTACCGATTCAAGGGATGGAATATGAACGGTATTCCTACGAAAGAACGATTGTTGGAATTGGATCTGGGGTATGTTGCCGAAGACTTAGAAAAGAGAGGGATCTTAAAAGATGGCGAAAGTCAAGAAGAAAATCAAGACCATCACGATTGATGCGGATAAGTGCAACGGCTGCCGGGCATGTGAGATCGCCTGCTCCGCGTTTCACGCTACACCGCGATACAGCAGCGTTAACCCGGCACGGGCTCGTATTCAGGTGCTCAGTCATCGGCTGAGAAACATTTGGCTTCCGGTATTCGCGGGTGAGTATGCTCCCGCTGAATGTCTGGGCAGAGACAAGTACGTGATCGACGGAAAGGAATACGACGAGTGCAGTTTCTGTAGGGCTTCCTGCCCATCCAGGGACTTTTTCAAGGAACCCGATTCCGGTCTCCCTCTCAAATGCGATATGTGTGAAAGCGATCCGCCGCTCTCAGAGCCGATGTGTGTGCAAAAGTGCCTGAATGATGTCCTGATTTACGAAGAGAGAGAAGAGGAAGTAGACGAGGAAGAAGAAGTGAAGCAGGAGGAAGTCGAGCTGGGACTGGAATCCATGATCGACAAGTACGGCATGGACACAATCATGGATACCCTTTCACGGATTTCGGTTTCAAAAAAGGGTTAACCGCGGTTCACGGTCCGGAGGCTCCGGGTTCAGGATTGTTTCATGACCTCCGGATCTCCGAGAGATTACCGGACATATCTGAGCTTCACCGGTCCAGGAATGCGGACCGACCTCTCTGTCCTCCTGCATGGGCATCGACACCGAAGCGGGGCATCGCGCCAGGATTTTCGACCGCTTGCGGGACGGCGTCATCGTGACATCCGAATTGCATGTGTGCACCAGACGAATAGGAACTCGAATTGAACATGAGAATCAAGGATAATCTCTGGCAAGTAGGCGGAATGGAGCTGACCGATCCCTCGGACGCGGGCGTGTACCTCGTGCGCTTCGGCGACAAAGCAGCCCTTATTGATGCGGGAAGCGGCCGGGGTCACTCGCAACTCATAAAAAACATTGACGGATGCCTGGAGTCAAATGCACAGCTCGAATATGTTCTGCTGACGCACTGCCACTTCGATCATACCGGTGGGGCCCGAGCCGTGAGAGACCACTACGGCTGCGGAATCGTGGCTCATGAGTTGGATGCGGTTTATCTTGAATCGGGCGATAACCGCGTAACCGGCACGGCCATGTATGGAGCCAGCATCGAACCGCTCTCGGTTGACATCAGATTGCAGGGCGAAGAATCGACCCTCTCTATCGGTACCGGCACGGTGAGAGCGATTCACTGCCCGGGACACTCCCCGGGCTCGGTCGTGTACACGACGGAGATTGACGGTGAGCTTATCCTTTTCGGGCAGGACGTCCACGGTCCGATCCATTCGGAATTGCTGTCTGATGAAGAACAGTATCTGGCCTCATTGGCACGACTCGAAGACTTGGACGCCGATATTCTCCTCGAAGGCCATTTCGGCATCATCGAGAGCAAAAAAGAGGTGCGGGAATTTATTGAGTATTGGAGATCCCCGGTGGGAGTCTCTCATTACGCTATCTTGTACGCCCCTCCGGGTATGTCGGCAAGACAGAGAGATGAATCTGATTCCGGGCAACCCGCTGACACGGTAAAGGAAGTGAAGTAATATTGACGGCAGTCAGACGACCGCGAGTGGTGAAGACCACAGAGAGGCAATTCGACCCCAATTCAATTGTTCGATCGTGACAGATACTTAAGGATCCAAGATTACCTCGGACACGGGTTTCCTGTTGCCCAGCGAGATGGACAAGCGTTTTGTGGCTCCCCAAGCAGGACTCGGACCGTCAACCTCGCGGTTAACGGTCGCCCGCACAGGGCTGACAATCGATAACATCAAGGCGTTGTCATAAGACCCGCTGCAGGAATCCACGACAATCCGTAGCCATCCATAACCGATCTCCGCAAAAGTCCCCCCCGCTTTGCTGCCGCGACCAACTCCGGGTCCGGGCGATGCATAATTGCAGGAAACCTGACCGGAAACATTCATAAAGACAGACAGCTGTGCTGGCTTGTACGTATTGACTGTGGATTGCTCCGAAAAGAAGAACCAACGCTGTCCCCGGAGAATCGCTCAGAATTGATTTGCATGCGTCGGAGAACGAATCTCACGCCCACGAGAATCTCTTGCGTTTTAACGGAGAAACCTGCGGGATAAATTTGGTCGATACCGATCTGTTGGAGCCATTACGTGGAAGATCTGAAGGTTTCTCTCTCCACCTCGATCGGCCCGTCAGGGTCCGGTACGAACATGGCCTCTGTTACGCGATCGTATTTGCCTATCAGGAGCCGAAGCCACATATTGAAAGTACGTGAGGCAGGGTCCAATCAATTGAGAAGAGGATTGATATGATGACGGGCAAGTTGTCCATACGCCGAATGAGGAGAGCCGAAATCGAAATGGCCATAGATTGGGCTGATGCAGAGGGTTGGAATCCGGGAACCCACGATTCGGATTGTTTCCACGCGGCAGAACCGAATGGTTATCTGATTGGATTCTTGGACCATGAGCCGGTAGCAATGGTTTCGGCGGTTGCATACGGTGAGTCGTACGGTTTCATGGGATTGTACATCGTGAAGCCGGAAGTCCGCAACCGAACCTATGGGATACAGTTGTGGGACGCAGGCCTGCGATATTTGGGAAACCGTTGCATAGGGCTTGACAGTGTCAGGCCGGATCTCGTCTCCCATAAGAAGCCCGAGTTCAAACCTGCCTACCCCAACTATCGGTTTGAGTGGATCAAAGGTGAACAGTGGACCGCGGCTCCAGAAGTCATTGAGCTTTCCGGAGTACCATTTTCAAGCGTTACGGCATATGATCGGGAGGTTTTCGGGTTTTCCAGGGAGGCCTTTTTGAAATGCTGGATGACCCAACCAGGCACGAGAGCTTTGGGCATTATCGAGAATGACAAGCTTTCAGCTTACGGCGTGATAAGGGAATGCCGAGAAGGATTCAAAATTGGCCCCCTTTTTGCCAACAACGCAGAATATGCACGGACATTGTTCGAGGCCCTCACCGTAGACGTGAACATGGGTTTGCACGTTTATCTGGACACACCCGCAAGAAATCCCGAGGCGGTAATGATGGCTCAAAGCTACGGCATGACGGAAGTGTTTCGGACGACAAGAATGTATAATAGAGAGGAACCCGCCATTCCCGTGGACAAGTGGTTTGGCGTGACGAGCCTGGAACTTGGATAGTCGAATCGTGCTGTCAGGCCCTCAGGTACCTTCCGTGACCTACCTCCAGATTCTGTACCGCTTGGTAAGCTAGAGGCAGAGGACTTTCATCTCCTGCGATAGGTAGAGAGTCGCCGCATTTCGTCTGGGCGATCCTATTGACACCATGGACCGTCCATACCGATAGCCAAGGCCCACTCTCTCGTCCAGGAGGAAAAGATACTTTACCTCGAACGTAACATGTGGCACATGATTCGGGGGCAGGCCGGAGCGACAGAGTCAATTACAGAAGTAGGAAAAACGAGCGCACAGAAGGAGTCGTTTTGAAGAAGAACTTCCTGATTCTGGCATTTCTGCTGATCGCAGCCGCAGCCGTGGGTGCCGGGCTGTTTCTCAAAAAGGGACACCACGCCGCGGTCCCAT
>JARRRG010000184.1:0-7808 GCA_037380965.1 Deltaproteobacteria bacterium | reverse complement strand
CCCGCCAATCTGATCTCCTGCTGCTGGCTCATGCCGCCTTGCCCTTCTCTTTTGCCTTCGTCCTGGCGATCACCGTATTCCGATAGCTCTCCAGAAAGTCGGGCCGCTCGACATCGATGAACGTTCCGACTATGATCTTGCCCCGTAAGCGGATCTCAGCTTCACTGGGGTCGGCCCCGTTTCGGATCTCGGACATCTCCCGGTAATAGCGCATCTCGTCGAGGCCTGCCCCGAGCTTGTTCGGACGACCGTACCCCGTGGGACAAGGCGCGACCACTTCAATAAACGTAAACCCCTTCTTGTCAAAGGTCTGCGTAATGGAGTGTACGAGCTGCCTCGGATGGAAAGTGGTCCACCGGGCAACGTATACCGCTCCGGATGCATGGGCGAGGTGCGGCAAATTGAAGCCTTGCTCGGCATTCCCCAGAGGCGTGGTCGAAGTCTTTGCCTCGACCGGAGTGGTCGGTCCCGCCTGACCGCCCGTCATCCCGTAGTTGAAGTTGTTCACGCAGAGAACTTTCAGGTTAATGTTGCGCCGAGCCGCGTGGATAAGATGATTGCCGCCGATCGCGAAGAGGTCGCCGTCCCCGGAGAAGACCGTCACGTAGAGATCCGGCCTGGCCAGGGCGAGACCGGTTGCAAAGGGGATGGCCCGTCCGTGCGTGGTGTGATAGGTGTCGATATCCAGGTAACCGGCAACGCGGCCGGAGCAACCGATGCCCGACACGACGGCGCATTGGTCCACGCTCATCCCTTTTCGTCTGATGGCTTCGATGTACGTGGTCAGCACCACGCCGAGACCGCAGCCGGGGCACCAGATGTGGGGAATCCTCCCGGGCTTCAAATACTGATCATGCGGATGGAGCCCGTGGCCTTCTTCGATGGCCCTTTCCTCCGCCTCTCTGTCAAAAGGCACCGTTTCTCTGAGCCGTCTTTTCATCGATTCCTCGAATCTCCGGGTATGAGTGCGGCAATCGTGCCGACTGGTTTGATGGCTGTCGCCGGTCTTGGCACGCGATCCCGTTCACGTCTGCTCGCCGCTCGTTCCCAATCAGAGGTACTCACCAATCACCTCTTCGATCTCTTCCGGCGTATGGGTCGATCCGCCCATGAGTCCCATCAGGACGGTTTCCGCTCTGCCTCCCGCGGTTCGTTCAACCTCGTAGGCTATCTGACCGTAGTTAATCTCCGGAACAATGAACGCGGTGACTCGCTCAGAGAGGGCTCTGATCAGATCGGACGGAAACGGCCAGACGGTGATCAGCCTCAGGAGAGCCACCTTGTGGCCGCGCTCCCTCAGGTCCTCGACGGCTTGCCGGGCCACACGGCCCGAGCAGCCGTATGAAACGACAACCACCTCAGCGTCATCCAGCCCCACCTTTTCGACTTGAATGATCTTGTGCGCGTTGTTGCGAATCTTATTCACGATATGGCGCACGTTTCGTTCCTGGACCGCGTCGGTGATAACCGGATATCCCCTCTCATCGTGCGTAAGTCCCGTGACGTGAACGTGGTATCCCTCACCCGCCACGGCCATGGACGCGGGCATCGGTCCCGATGAATCGAACGGCAAATAGCGAGCGCGACTGGTTGTCGGCTTTTCCCTCCGGACAATGGTGATCTTCTCCCGGGGCGGGATCACGACTCGCTCCGTCATGTGCCCGACGACCTCGTCGGCCATGACGAACACGGGCTGCCGATAGATCTCCGACAGGTTGAACGCGTGAATGGTCAGATCAAAACACTCCTGGGGCGACGAGGGGGCGAGCCCGATACAGCCGTAATCACCGTGAGAGCCCCATCGGGCCTGCATGATGTCACCTTGTCCCACGAGGGTCGGCAGGCCGGTTGACGGTCCACCTCGTTGGATGTTCACGACCACGCACGGCGTTTCGGTCATCATGCCCAGCCCGATATTCTCCATCATCAAGGAGAAACCCGGCCCGGAGGTAGAGGTCATTGACTTGACCCCTCCCCAGGAGGCCCCGAGAATTGCCGCCATGGAGCCGATCTCGTCCTCCATCTGAATGTACACTCCCTCCACTTCAGGGAGCCGTCGAGCCATGCGTTCCGCTACTTCCGTGGCGGGCGTGATGGGGTATCCTGCAAAGAAGCGGCAACCCGCGGCTATTCCTCCTTCTCCCTGCAATCCGTCAGAACGAGTTCCGTACCCCTCATCGTGCCCTCAACCCTGTAGTGATTTCTGGGACGAACCGGAGGTCAACAATCTTCGGAGAATCGAAGCTGGCGTCGGCCGAAACGGCGATGGGTTATTCAGAGTTATGGGAAGCCGGTTTCGTCGTTCTGCACACGTCAAGACTTCATAGATCTCGCGTCCTTGCGGGAGAAGCGAGTGGTGAACTTCTGAATCTGGTCTTCCGTTATCTTCTTGGCTTCCTTCAATTCGGTGAAAATCGCGAATTCCGGGCAAATCAGGGTACAAAGACCGCAGTCAACGCAGTCGTCGGCCTGAAATACAAGTTCCGGCGGATGATAGCCCTTGGCGTTGAAACGCTTGCTCTGTTTCAAACACCCGTTCGGGCAGAATTCGATACAAAAGCCGCAACCCTTGCATCGACTCTCGATGATATGCACCACTCCCTGCGGTATGGAATGGGCTTCGGAATCCAGTGTCATTTTTTCGCTCAGTCAATTCATAGTAGCCTCAGCAGAGAAGCCGACTGCGGCCCCCCTGAAGCTGGGGCGGGCCTGTACACCTGCCGTTTCATGCCCGGGCGACTCGAATGTGCCGGTGACGCGGAGCCGTCAACCGGCTGATGCCCGCCCCACATATGTCCACCGGAACAGTCCCGGTAGGGCGCGCACATGGATGTTGACGAGGTCTGCTCAGGTGCTGGGACGTTGCCGCCTTCTCAGTCGGGCAATCTCTTGAAGGTCCACCGCCTTATCGGTTTCATCCACAATCTCTTCCCCGAGCAGCGTTTCCAGAAGGTCCTCCAAGGTTATCAATCCTGCCACGCCTCCGTATTCGTCTACCACGATAAAAATATGCTGTCGCTGCTTGAGCGCGCTGGTGAGGAGTGCGAGCGCATCCCTCGACTCGGGGACATACGAGATCGGCTTCACGATCGACTTGACCGGAGCTTCCGGGCTGGCAAGGGTTTTGGCGGAAAAGAGATCATGGGTAATGATGTACCCGATGATATTTTCTCGGTCATGCTCGAAAATAGGGATTCTTGTGTGGCCTTTCTGATCCACTTCTTTGACCGCGTCCCCCACGGAAACATTCGATTCGAGCGAAAAGATCACCGTGCGAGGCGTCATGATCTCCCTGATCTCTATATCTTCCAGTGTGATAATGTTGTGCACGAGAATACTCTCAGTGGCCTTGATCTCGCCCTCTTTTGCGCCCATCCGGACGAGAGCCAGGATTTCGTCTTCCGTGACCCCTGGCACGGCTTTCCCGCGGGTGAAGATATTTGCGAACTTCTGTGCCAGGAGGACGGCAGGATATAACGCATAGTTCATGGCCGTGAGAGGCCACACAATATACGGCCAGACATTCCGCCAGTAAACCGCTCCGAGGGTTTTGGGCATGATCTCGGCAAACGCGAGTATCGCCAGGGTGAAGGCAACCGAAAAGACCGGCATCATGTGAGAGCCCAAGGCCTTGCCCGCGAACATGCCGGCTACCGTAGCCCCGCCCGTGTTGGAGACCGTATTCAAGATCAGAATCGATGCGATGGGCAGGGCAATGTTCCTTTTGAGCTCGATGAATCGCTTTGCCACGATTGCTCTGTCCGGCCGTGTCCTCTCTGCCTCGAGACTGGCCATGCGCGTCGAATAAAGGGTGGCCTCGAAGAGTGAGCAATTCGCAGAAATGAGAATGGTCAAAACGACTACCACGACCAAAATGGCCATGTCCGGCCTCCTTGTGTAATGGGCGGCTCAATCGCCCCGGACTCTTCCATATCGCCCTGGTATAATTCCGCCTCACGTGTTTGTTATACCATTTCGCAACCGCGCGGATAACGTCCGGTTGGTTACCAA
This sequence comes from Deltaproteobacteria bacterium, assembly GCA_037380965.1. Classification (GTDB taxonomy): domain Bacteria; phylum Desulfobacterota; class Desulfomonilia; order Desulfomonilales; family Desulfomonilaceae; genus JARRRG01. The sequence goes on along the minus strand of JARRRG010000184.1, from coordinate 3,797 downwards.
CCCCTACGGAAGCAGTCAATTCTCCATAATGTCAGCGAAAAAGCTTGGTGGGATGAGTGTGGCTAAACCGCGGGCACGTTGACGCGGACGGCACATGGGCAGGGTTTTTGCCTCGTGTTTATCCAGGCGGGATTACGTTCCCTTATTCGAGCGAATCCGGGTTGTCCGCGGACCTTTTTCCCATTGACCCGGCGTGAGCGCGATGTCGCCCTCCTGACGCTCCCGTTGCGACTACCCTGTTCTTGTCCTTTTGCTCCTCAATCGCCCTGAATCACACCGCTCCGGCCAGCACGTACCGGTCCCCCTCCTGCCGAAGTAGATCCCGGGAGGCCATTTCCCTGAGGTGGTGGTCGATCATCCGGCCTTCGAAGCACCGGAGCAGGACTGGCTCAAAGGTGCGGCGACGGTAAATGGGAGCCGCCTCGATGAGCTCTTCCCGCGTGGCTCCTGTCTCGAGCAAGTTGAGCAGGGTCTCTTGCCTCGAATCGAGGACTCCCTCGTACGCGTCAAGCGCCTCGGCTATTCCGTCATCGAGGATATTCCAATGGCTGGACGCCAGGAGCCGAGGCTTCAGCTCGCGAACGCGAGATATGGATGTTCTGAATTCGGTCACACTCGATTCCGGGTTGGCGTACCACGGTCCGAAGGGAGTCATGTCTATATCGAAGCTGAGGAGGATCTGACGATCAGGATCGAACAAGCAGTAGTGGTCGCTCGTGTGGCCCGGCGCATGTATCGCCTGAAGCTTGAGGCGGCCGAAGTCAAAGAGGTGCCCGTCATCAAAGAAATCGGTCGGCGCCTGGTCGCGGAACTCCATTTCGCGGGCAATCCATTCCCGCCACCAGTCAGCGAGGGGTCCGGGCCCAATGAGACGGTGCGACAGAGGCACGAGCCGGCCGTGGCTTTCAGCGCCCTGGACCGGCACGTGAAGGGGCGTCCCGGGAAAGATCCAATTGCCGGCCGAGTGATCGGGGTGGCCGTGGGAATTGATCACCAGATCGACCGGATGGCTCTCTCGTATCTGTCGCAACGTCCGGATCCCGCAACCCGCGTCGATGAGCGCGCTCACCTCATCCTGGACCAGGAACACGTGGGAAGATGGGAAGCGACCCCCATTGAGTCCGTTCACCCGGAAGAGCTGATCGGTGATGGGGATAAGCTGGACGCCCACCTTCACGTCTCCAGTCCCGATGACCGCTGGGCACGAAAGGTCGGAGTGGGCTCCGCGGGTTATCGGCCCTCAGCGTGTCATCATGATCGTGACCGCTCCTCAGAAGAGCCGGCGGGCGATCGTTATCTTTTCGGCTTCCTTCGCGCCCTCGTAGATTTCCAGAATCTTGGCGTCCCGGTAGAACCGCTGCACATCGTACTCGTCGATGTACCCGTATCCGCCATGCATTTGGAGCGCTTTGTCGCAGACCCAGACCGCGGTCTCGCCCGCGTAGTACTTGGCCATCGCGTTCAATGCGGGATCGGTCTTGCCCTGGTCTACCAACCAGGCAGCCTTGTACGTCGTGTTCCTCGCCATTTCGATCCGTGTGGCCATCTCCGCAAGCTGGAACTGAATGCCCTGGTTTGATGCGAGCGGTCGGCCGAACGTTTTTCGCTCCTGGACGTACTTCAAGGTCAGGTCAAGCGCTCCCTGGGCGACACCCACGCCCTGGGCCGCAACCATGGTCCGGGTGGCGTCGAAGAATTCCATCAACTGGTGAAAGCCTTGCCCTTCTTCACCGATTAGGTTCTCCTGGGGTACCCGAACGTCCTCCAATGCGATCTCCGAGGTATCGCTGGCCCTGACTCCAAGCTTTCCCTTGATCTTGTTAACCGTCACACCGGGTCGGTCGGCCTCCACAAGAATAATGCTGTGGCGGCTGTGCCTGGCCTCGGCTTCGGGATTCGTGATGCAGAACACCGCCATGAAATTGCAGATGGTTCCATTGGTGATAAACATCTTGTTCCCGTTGATGACGTAATCGCCACCGTCCTTGACTGCTCTCGTGCGGCCCGCGGCTACGTCGGTACCCGCGTCCGGCTCGGTAAACGCTCCGGCCGAGATTGCTTCACCCGCGCACAGAGGAGGAAGGTACTTCTTCTTCTGTTCCTCGCTGCCGAAGAAGAGGATGTGCTCCGAGCCGAAAATCGCGGCCACGATGCACAGGCACAAACCCAGGTCCACTCGGCTGAGCTGTTCGGTGATGAGAGCCTGCTCGAGGAAGCCGAAGCCCGGTCCGCCGTACTCTTCGGGTATGGTCGCGCCGACCAGCCCGGCTTCGCAGCCCTTCTTCCAGATATCCCGCCCAAACTTCTCTTCGCGGTCATGCTCCTTGGCCACAGGTGCCATCTCATTGACGGCAAACCTGTAGGCCATGTCTTGAATAATGCGCTGTTCTTCCGTCAATTCAAAATCCATGATACCTCTCCCTCGCGACGCGCGTTCCGCCGCGCAGCTTTGTTCTCTCAGCGACTCGTCCCGGTCGTCTCTCCTCCGCGAGACAGGCCGCACCTGCTCTTAATAAAACCGGCCGATCGCATACGAGGCCTTCCCGCCCCATAGTTTGCGTCGGCAATGGATAATCGCCGGTCCGCGGGCCTTGGCGACCGTACCAGCCCTTGCCGTCGGTCGGCAACCCGGTCGCTCAGCCTTTCCCGGCCTTCGCGCACGAGCTCCCCCCTCTCCTCACCGCGATCTTTGCTGACTGCGCTCCGATGGCTGCAGCCGTTCCCTCGGATGGTGTCAGGTCGCGCGAAGCCCCTCGTTTCAGGCAGTCCTGCCCTTCACCCATGAATATTGCTTTCAGTGCTGCCGAAAGTGAGATTCCGGTTAGATCCGGCGGAGCGCCCCGATCCTGCCCGGTCTGCAAGGCGCTCGCGGTGATTGTATCACAACGGCTTCATGACATGAACCAGCCACCATCACAATTGATCACTTGGCCGGTGAGATATGACGATCGTTCAGAAGCAAGAAAGAGGATCAACTGACTCAGTTCGTCAACTGTCCCGGCCCGGCCTAGGGGAACACCGGCGAGGAGCTTCTGTCGCATTTCATCGGGGACCCGCTGAAGCATCTCCGTGTCGATAGGCCCCGGCGAGATCGCGTTGACCCGGACATTTTTCCGGGCCAGCTCCCGGGCCGCGGTTCTCGTGAGGCCGATGACTCCGGCTTTGGAGGCCGAGTAATTTGCCTGGCCCACATTTCCGAATCGGAAATCCGAGGAGATGTTGATGATCGAGCCGTGACCGGCGTCCCGCATGATCCGCGCTCCCGCCTGCAGACAAAAGAACACACCCGTTAGGTTCACCTCAATGACCTGTCTCCACTGCTCTTCGGTCATCTTATGCAGCAACGCGTCACGGGTGATGCCCGCGTTATTCACGAGTGCATCGAGTCGCCCGAATTCGTCTCTGACCTGGTCAAACATCGATTCGACCTCTGAATAGACCGAGGTGTTTGCCTGGATCGCAGCGCAGCTTCCCCCCGGCCGCGCGCATTTCTCGGGCGGCTTCATTGAGGCGTTCCACATTGATGTCATTGAGAATGACCATGGCTCTTTCGCGTGCGAACGCTTCGGCAGCGGCCTTTCCAATTCCCTGAGCCGATCCTGTAACAAGCGCCACCTTTCCCGCAAACTCCATCTTCCTCCTCTTTTCTTGCCAAAACGTCGGCCCGAGGCTTCCCGGAACCCCCTACGCAAGCCAGCGCTTGCGCCTCTTGTAATGCTTGATATCCTTATAGCTCTTGCGCTGGCCCACCTCGGACAGTCCGAGATAGAACTCCTTGATATCCTCGTTGTCTCTGA
>JARRRG010000183.1:0-5194 GCA_037380965.1 Deltaproteobacteria bacterium | reverse complement strand
CCGAAGAATATCGAGCAGAGCCGAATCATTGAGGTTTCCGAACGCGGTACGGCCGTCAAAATCAACGCAGCAGAGGACGACGTCGCCGGAGTAGAGTATTCCGAAGTGGTCCCTCATTCCAAAGCAGTATCCATGGCCGGCCTCGATGAGATGGTCGTCCGCGAACGCGTTCCCCCAGTCGGTCAGAAGGTAGGTCTCGATGAATATCTTCGGACTGATCTCGATCACGTTCCAGCCATGTATTCCTATCCTCTTTACTCTCTGCGCCAACTTAGCACGGTCGCTGGGGCTGAGCTCGAGGCGATCGTAAATGAGCTGAGCCCATTGGAGCACGGTCTTTCGGAGCGCTTCGCCAGTACCGAGAAAATCGGGGATTCCGAGATCCTTTCTCATTCGTCGAGCGAACCGGGTGGTCATGATGCGGATTTTGAACGTGGGCGGAGACGGACGCTTCGCGCAGGCTGCGAGCAGATCCAGCAAACCGCGCTGGTACTGCTCAAAATCCGTACGCGTGCCTCGTGTCGCATGAAAGCTCTCTGCGTCGGGGCTTTGCAGAGAGATGTCGATCTGGTGAAGGTCTCGCTCGGCCAGCGCTTTGATGGTACCGGCTCTGAGCAGCGCTCCGTTGGTGGTAAGCCCGACCTTAACACCCTTTTCATGAGCGTAATCGAGGATCTCAAAGAAATGGGGATGGAGCATGGGCTCGCCCATAACATGGAACGTGACTTTCTGGGCGAGGTCCAACTCGCGGATCTGGTCAAGAGCCGACCGGGCCAGTGCTTCGTCCATGACGCCCCTTTTGCGAGTCATCCTGCCGTCCGGGCAGAACAGGCACGAAAAGTTACACCTGTTGGTAAGCTCGAGGTGAATCCTTTGAAATTTTCGAGGGAGATAGGAAGGTATCAATTCGCTCATCATTCGTTCACACTCGTACAGGGGCAGTGAATCCGGAATAGCTTAACGTACCCGCGACCGCCGCGGTGAGAAAGCCGGCCAACAGTCCGGCCAATAGAGCCCAGAGTCCCATTTGCGTCACATCTTTCCTGCGTTCGGGCGCGAGCGCCGATACTCCGCCGATGAGTATCGCGAGGCTGCCGAAGTTTGCGAAGGAACAGAGCGCATAGGTCATGATCATGATCGACCGGGGGGAGAGCTGACCGGCCGCGACCATCTCCTTCATTCGGCTGTACGCCAGCCACTCATTGAAAACCGTTTTGAGAGCAATCAGATGGCCTGCATTCAGGCAATCTTCCCAGGGGATCCCAAGCACGTACGCTACCGGAGCGAAGCAATAGCCGCCCAAGCCGCCGAAGGAGGTTCCGAAAACCGCCAGGAACGCATTCAGCATGTAAATGATCGAGACAAAGGCCAACAGAATCGCACCTATCGTGGCCGCGAGCCTCAGACCGTCCACCGCGCCGGTTGCCGCGGCCTCGACAAAGCCTCTGTCCGCGGGGATAAGGATTTGCCATTGCACTCGACCCGCGGTCTCGGGCGTATCGGATTCCGGGATGATCATCTTGGAGAGCGCTATGGCCGCTGGCGCGCTCATCACGCTCGCAGCCAGGATGTATCCCGCGCTCGCGCCGAACACGCCGACGTACACAGCCATGACCGATCCCGCTATGGTGGCCATGAAACAGGTCATCACGGTAAAGAGCTCTGAACGCGTCATACGGCCGATGACCGTTTTCAAACCGGTCACACCCTCAATTCCCATCAGGATGAATATGGCCGCAGCGAGCGTTTCCGCGCCCGAGGTTCGCATCGTCCGCTGCATGATTCTCGCGAGGGCATAGATGATCGCAGGCAGCACCCGGGCGAAGTTCAACACCGCCATGAGTGAGCTGACAAATATGATGACCGAGCCCATGCTCAGGATGACAAAGTCTTTGTTCCCAGCAAGCGATCCGAAGAGGAATTTTGCGCCCTCACCCGCGAACGAGTAGATCCCCTCGAAAAGAGCCTGGGCCCCGGCGAAAATCTGCTCCGGATACGTCTTGAGCACGAGCAGCCCGAAGAGCAACTGAAGACCCAGCCCCCATGCCACGAGGATCCAGTTGATCCGGCGTCGATCCCGAGAAACAAGGAAGCAAAAACCGACGATCAGACCGATTCCGATTATGCTCATGAGTCTCGGCGGCATGGCGACAACTTAGAATCGCGGATACCCATTGTCAAGCCTGCCCATGGGCATGAGCCTATCGATTGGTTGGTGTGCCTTGAAGTCATCGCTTGCTTACCGGTGGAAGTCCGGTTGCGGTAATTGCCAGAGAGCCGCATAGAAGGCTCCCGGTGCTCCCGGGCGACTGGGGGAGCCGAAGCGGAGTATCCTCCTGAGAAAGGAGTTCAAAACAGCAGTCCGTACCATCAAGGGAATCCTGCAGCGTCGTTATGTAGCCCGAAAGGGAACCAGGGAGAGCCGAGCCACTCAACCAATGGTGAAGGCCACGGAAGAGGTGAAGACTCTGGATGTGCAGCCTCGAAGGACTCTCCGGCGTAGGGGGAGCGGAATGTTGTGAAAGTAGGCGATGGAACAAGGGAGATCTCATGTGGTCGGTGGCCACATCCACCGTGATCGCCGGTATAAGCGCAAGTGAAATCCGACGAGATGCTGCATGAGAAGTCGGAGGAGGCCATAGTACTGGTGACCATCGAGACAACACAACTCGGTGAGAGGGAAGGGCCTCTGCTTCAACCAAGCCCGGCGAGGAGGTAAGTGACGGTGCATGCCGCGAGCGGCCAACAACACCCGATAGAAAAATCACGACAACTCCAGCGCAGGCTATACCTGGCGGCCAAAAGGAGCAGGAACCGTCGGTTCCATGCATTGTATGATCGCATATTCCGGCCCGATATTCTGTGGCGGGCCTGGAAGGAGGTGCGAGCCAACGGAGGAGCTGCCGGTACAGATGGCGTAACGATCGGTGATGTGGAACGCCTCGGTGTTGAGTCGTTCCTTCAGTCCATTGGGGCGGACCTTAGGGAAGGGCGGTATCGTCCACGGCCTGTGCTCCGTGTGTCTATCCCCAAACCCGATGGTCGTCAGCGGCCCCTTGGTATTCCGACGGTAAGGGATCGCGTGGTTCAACAGGCGTGCAAGATCGTTATTGAGCCGGTCTTTGAGGCAAACTTTCAGGCCTGTTCCTACGGCTTTCGGCCCCAGCGCGGGGCAGGGCAAGCCGTGGCGGCAGTGAGACAAGCCATGTTTGCCGGTCGGTGGGTCGTGGATGCGGATATCCAGGCTTATTTTGACACCATTGACCATGAGCTGCTCATGAAGCTGCTTCAACGCCGGATCTGTGATCGGCGGATGTTAAAGCTTCTCCGCCAGTGGTTGACCGTGGGTGTCTTGGATGGAGGCTCGTGGAGCCCCACTGAGGTTGGTACTCCCCAGGGAGGAGTAATCAGTCCGCTGCTGGCCAATATCTATCTTCACGTCCTCGACATGTATTGGACTGAGCGTTATTCCTCCATCGGGCGCCTTGTTCGATATGCCGACGACTTCGTCATTGTCTGTCGTAGTAAGCGACAGGCCTTACGTGCTCTCTCGATCGTCGAGCGTATCATGCGAATCCTCAAACTCACCCTACATCCCACCAAGACTCGCCTCGTGGATCTTGGTGTAGACGGGTTTGAGTTCCTGGGGTTTCACTTTCACAAGCTACGCTCTCATCGCACTGGCAAGCTGTATCCTTATCTGTGGCCCTCTCACAAGGCCATGAATGGTGTCCGCGGTCGCATTCGGCGGCTCACGGACCGCACGCAGCTCTGTGTTCCCCTCGCCGAGATCGTCACCTCGCTCAATCCCGTTATCCGAGGCTGGCGTGCCTACTTTCGGGCGGGTAACTCCACGGCCTGGTTCCAGGCCTTGGATCGGTATGTGTGGGAGCGGCTGTGGCGCTGGGTCCGGGCTCGATGCGGCCCCCGTGGTCGTTTGACTGCGGCCACCTTCGGGTCCTGGTATCGAGGCTGCGGGTTGGCCCGCTTCTACCACCGGGGAGTATGTGGCTCGTGTCCTTGAATGCCCCAGGAGGACGGTTGTCGGAAAGCCGTATGAGGGAGAACCTCACGTACGGTTTGATGTGGCAGGGGATGGAATCCTGGCTTCTGCCGTGGCGCCATCCCTTGACCCTACCAAAACCTCATAGACATTTCCTCAAGGTTATGAGGGCGCAGGCCATTTGAAAAAAAGCCACGAACATACTGATATGATTTTCATATCTCACAACAAGGCGTCGGAAGGTCGTGATCCAGCTGAAGGTTCGCTCAACGATATATCGTCTCTTGTAGCGATCCCAGAGTCGGTCATCTTGCCGATTTACATTCCGGTGGTTCTTCCGATGGGGAGCGAGAAGATTGATCCCTCGCTGCCTCAGTTTTTTTCGAGCAGGGTCGCTGTCGTACGCCTTGTCACCGATCAGCCGTTTGGGCCGTGTCCGTGGTCTTCCCGGTCCTCCTTTGGGGACTCGGATCTCTCCAAGCGCCTTATCAAGGAGCTTGATCTCAGCCGGCGAGGCAGAGTCGGTATGGCTTCCGAGAGGAATACCCTGGCCATCGACCAGTACCACGCACTTTGTTCCTTTGCCCCGCTTGGTTTTCCCGACTCCCGCGCCCCTTTTTTTGCGGGAAAGAAGCTTGCGTCCACGAAGACCTCGTCCCACTCGAGAATGCCCTCATGGTCAAGCTCGGAGAGAAAGGCTCGCCACATCTCCTTGAGCACGTCCTCCTCATACCATTGCCTGAGTCTCCGCCAACAGGTCGATGGGTGCGGATATCGCTCTGGAAGATCCTTCCATCTCGCTCCCGTCTTGAGAATCCAGAGGATACCTTCGAAAACCATGCGGTCATCAGCACGGGGACGTCCGCCCTTCGGCCTCGGACCGGCTTTTGGAATAAGTGGCTCAATCTTCTTCCACTGCTCATCGGTCAACAGGACATCGCGTGCACTCATCGGATCACCTCCGAGAAGTGACCTACGCGAAATAAACAAAAAGTACAAGACCTTATTTCAAACGCGATATCGCGAAGTTATGGCTCTATGAGGTTTTGCAACCACTTGTAAGACATTCCCAAGACGGTGTACCTCATCCTGCGGACTGGAAGAACTTCCAGCAGAACTTTCTGAAGGAAGTGGGCGCGAAATCGTGGAGCAAATTCGCTAAGACGGCTCAGTCATGCACTATTGACCTTG
>JARRRG010000182.1:0-5222 GCA_037380965.1 Deltaproteobacteria bacterium | reverse complement strand
GGCTTACCGCGATTCCTGACGGCTCTCGCGTGGAATCATTCGGCCCTCTACGGTCTCATGGCCGTGCTTGTGGCACTCGCCGCCGGGTTTATCATGGGGTTTGTTTTCAGGGGTAAGGCCGCTCATTGAGGAAGGCGCGCAGCACGCTGAAGGTATCAATAACGGTAATTCGGGTCCTTAGGGAGATTACAGAGTGTGGACCTGCTTCAAAGAAATTGTTGATCGGGTCTTCCTGCGGAAGAGAGATTTGGTAGACTTTCCCCAGGTGTTTGAGCAATTCCAGGACCTGCTGCAGAATCATCAGAAATCCATGGAGCTCATTGCGGATCTGGGCGACAAGTCAGGGGGAGACTATATTTTCGATCGCAAGTATCTGTTTGACGTTATCCATGAGCTTCAAGACTTGCTGCTGCGAATGGTCAAAGGTTTGAACCTCATCGCCTCGAACCGGTATTACGAGCTCTATAACAGTCTCGACCGAGTCTTTCTCCCCATGGAAGCGGAACTGAGAGGTCGACTGGTTTTGGCGGATGCGCCTTATATCATTCCCTTCCAGGATGCCCCCTCGGACCATCCGGAACTGACAGGAGGGAAGGCAAATACGCTCTCCGAAATCTTTCACAAGATCCTTCTTCCCGTGCCCAACGGCTTTGTCATTACGAGCAGGGCCTATCACCGCTTCCTCGAGTACAACGATCTCGAAGAGAGGATACATTCCTTGTGGGAAGCGTGGGCTTCAGGAAAAGAGGAGCTTGGCAACGTGTCCAGCCAGATCCGGTACAGCATATTGGCGGGAATAGTTCCCCAGGACCTCGCCCGGGAGATTTTGAAATATGCGGAACGGATGAACACCCATTTGTCGGTCCGAAGCAGCGGGTACGGTGAAGACGGTGAGTTGTCCTTCGCTGGGTTGCATGAAAGCATGATGAATGTACTTGCCGCGGAGGTACCGGAGGCATACAAGCGAGTCATCGCGAGCCTCTACTCTCCCGAAGCTCTCACCTATCGTCTGCGCATGGGGATGATCGGGGAAGAGACCGCGATGGCCGTGCTGTGCCAGGAGATGATCGACAGCCGGGCAAGCGGGGTGGTTCAGACGGTAAATTTAGAAGACTCTGCCTCGGATTGCCTGGCGATCTACGCCTCATACGGCCTGGGACGAACCGTGGTCGAGGGGAGAGATTCGCTTGACCGGTTTATCGTGGACAAGCAGCCGCCTCACGCCGTCAGGTCACGGGACATTTCGAGGAAGAAGTCGTTGGTGCGGGCCTGCCCGGGTGGAGGCGAAGAGGATATACCCGTTGACGGGGCGATGCAGAGCCAGCCGTCTATTTCCGACGAGACAATAGATACCCTCGCAAAATGGGCCTTGAGGCTGGAACGCTATTTCAAAAGGCCCCAGGAGATAGAATGGAGCGTGGACCAGTCGGGAACGTGCTGGATCCTTCAGTCCCGGCGGCTGCTCGTTCCCGAGCAGGTTGAGGGCGGTGGTGAGGATATCTGCGAATCCTGTTCCTTGTATCCAATCCTCATCGAGGACAAAGGGGATGTGGTACATACGGGAGTCGGCTCCGGCCCAGTGTACACGGTCCGTGAAAACGAGGACATGGACAACTTCCCGGAAGGCGCGGTGCTGGTCACTCGATTTACCGCGCCGTGGTTGGCGCGGATTGTGCCGAAGGCCGCGGCTCTGGTCGCGGAACGCGGATCGGTTGCCGGACATCTTGCCACCATCGCTCGAGAGTTCCGCGTGCCGGCCCTGGTTAGTGTGGAGGATGCCACGGAGGTCCTCCATAATGGGATGGAGATCACACTGGACACCTATCACCGAATGATTTACTCGGGGCAGGTGACGGAATTGCTCGAGTTTGAGCTCCTCCAGCCCACTGTTTTCGACGAGTCGGCAGAGTTCCGTCTCTTGCGCCGCCTCCTCAAGCGGGTCGCTCCCCTTCATCTTATCGATCCCCAATCGCCCGATTTTACGCCGGAAGGATGTACGTCGGTCCACGACCTCATCAGGTTCATTCATGAGAAGGCCATCCAGGAGCTGATGGATCTGCCTGCATTTCTCCATCGTTTCAGAGGAGCCAAGGTCTGGACGCTGATTTCCGAGGTTCCTGTCGGCCTGAAGATTATGGACCTGGGAGGCGGTCTTTCCCCCGAGGCAACCGGCGACAAAGTGCGAATCGATGATGTCGAATCTTTGCCTCTCAGAGCGTTGTGGACGGGGATTTCCCTCCGAGACGTGTGGAGCACCGAGCCCGTCGATGTGGATTTCAAAGGCTTGATGTCGAGCCTTACGAGGAATTGGGATGCTACGGGCACCGGCGCGGTGTCTTCAGGGTTCAACCTTGCGGTCATCGACAAGACCTACATGAACCTTCACCTTCATCTCGGGTACCACCTCAACCTCATCGACGCTCGCATGCATGACGAGTCGCAGAATAACCACATCTATTTCCGATTCGTGGGAGGGGCCGCGGACGTGAGTCGGCGGTCGCGTAGGGCCCAGGTCCTGGCCCTGATCCTGTCCAGCTACCATTTCCACGCGATCACCAAAGGCGACCTGGTTGTGGCGCGGCTCCTCGATCTTCCCAAAGAAGAAATTCGGGAACGATTGCAAGTTCTCGGGGCCCTCATAGGATTTACTCGTCAATTGGACATTCGGTTGAGAAGTGATCAGGACATTCCCAGATTCGTGGAAGAATTTTTCGACCGGCACGCCCATCTCGCGCAATCCCTCATGTAAGGAGGAGACAATGAATGCGGACAAGCTGAGAATCATGGTACTGGACGACGAGCCCATTGTTTGCAAACGTCTGAAGCCTGCCCTTGAAAAGCAAGGTTATCACGTTGACACGTTCACGGAGAGCGTGGACGCCATGGAACAGATCGAGCAGGTCGCGTACGACATCATCATTACGGACCTGAAAATGAAAGGCGTCGACGGCATGAAGCTCCTGAGCGAGGCAAAACGTCGCTGGCCCAAGACGGAAGTGATCGTGATCACGGGCTTCGCCACCATGGATACCGCTAAGGAATCTTTTCACAAAGGCGTTTTCGATTTCATCGCCAAGCCGTTCAAATTGACCGAGATCCAGCAGGCGGTGCGCCGGGCTGAAGAGAAAATCCGAGGTCAGTGAGAACATGGTTCGCGTGTCGCGACGATTCATCTGCCGTTCGGACACACAAATCCTCAACAGGAGGAGTTCAGCGTGATCAAGACGTTGGTATCAATCGAGGTGGATTTGGCCTCAAGCCGGGCCATCCGTTTGGCTTGTCAACTCGGTGAGCTGATGAATATGCAGATCCAGCCCGTGTACGTAAAGGAGTCCCCTCCCCATGAATCCGTTTGGGGCGCGGGATGGACCAGCCGAACCTGGGAGAAGGAGATGGTGCAACAGGGGCACGCGGAGATCTCTGAACTGCTTACTGCGGAACAGGACTCCTGCGCTGTGCTTGAGGAGCCCCGGGTCATATACGGCGATAGAGAAGGCGAGCTGCTCAAGATCGCACAGGGCGAAGAGTTTGACATCTTCATTGAAGGGGCCCACTTTCCCTGGACCGTCAGTGACCTTTACAAGAGGCTTCACTCGAAACTCTATCAGAGAATTCCTTCTCCCGTAATCCTGGTCAGGGCGCTGAGGAAAGTCAATCACGTGCAACTTCTCTGCTTTGATGCGAAGGGAGCGGAAACCTTGACCAACGTCGTTCAGACTCTCTGGCAAGGCTGCCGTGTGCCGCTGGTGCTCAGTTACCCTGGGAAAGACCTGGACAAAACAGAAGCAGAGGTACTTCGAGAAGCCGTCGATCGGGCGGACGGTCTGTTGACGGAAGCCGGTTGCACGGTCACCGTTCGGGATACACTCTCGCTGACTCCTCGCGAGGATGCAGTGGAAACCCTGAAAGACTGCGGTCTGGTGGCAATTGCTGTGGAGAGAGCGGTCAAGAAAGACTGTTCGGAGCTTCAATGGCTGAGTGAGGTGAAGACTTCATCGCTACTCGCGTTCCGGTGAACGCAAAGGAGGACGGAAATGAGAATTCTTTTTGCCGGAGACGAACATCCATATAGCGCCTATGCTCTCAGGGAAACGATTAACCTGGCCAAGAACACCTGGGCCGATGTCACGCTCCTGGGTATCCATCCCGGTTCCCCTTCAAAGGACGCGGCGCAAGCCGGCGTGTGGCCGGGCGATCTTCCGGTAAGCAAAGCGCTGCGAGGTTATCGGGAGACATTCGTGGGTGGCTGGGACAAGGGCGAGTCGCCGTACGAATCGCAGGACGGCAGGTATGAATGGATACGAGTGAAAGAAGGTCGCTGGGAAGAAACCAAGGTCATGCGCGGGAGCAGGAAAGAGTTGCGGGTCCGGATGAGGTTTGGAAATCCGGGAGCAGAGACCCTGGCGGAAGCTCAGGACGATGGGAGCGATTTGATCGTGCTGGGTTGTACCAAGGGCGATCGCTGTGTTTGGGCGGATTCAATGCCCGTTCCGCAGGAAGTTGTCAATGACTCCCTTTGCTCGGTGCTCCTGGTCAAGGAGGAGCAACCTGTCAGGCGGATACTTGCGTGCCTGGACCAGGGATATATCAGCCAGGAGTCACTCGAAATGATCAACCAGATGGTCACCATTCATGGAGCGGAATTGGAGCTCGTCGGACTCAGCCAGAACGGGGACATGAATAAGGCCGTTTACACTCGGTTGATCGAGATCGGGGACTATTACAGTGACCGGGACGTGAACCTCAAGACGCGCCTCACGGACATCTCTGATTTCGAGCGCTTCATCAGCGAAGAAACCCGCGAGGACCTGTTGGCGCTTTGGGCGGGAAAGAAATCGCTGCTAAGCCGGTTTTTTGCCCGCGATTGGATCGGCAGATTCGTGAGCAAATGCCAGACATCCGTGTTGGTGATGAGGTAACGGTGAGCCGGAGAGGCTTCTTAATCTATTTCTGCGGGATTTGTCCCTACACTTGCCCGTACGGGCGCCGGAGGTCTTGAATATGAAAGCACTCGTAGCCGTCGATAAGAACCCTGAAACGTTTGTCGGCTTGCGATACGCCTGCCACTTGTTGGATCATTGTGACGCGACCGTGGACGCGCTTCATGTCAGACCGCACCTGAAGGATATCGCCGCGGAAGCCTATGCGCCGTTCCTCACCAAAGACGGACTGGAAAATGCGATAAAAAGTGAAATCCGCCAGGTAGAAGAGATGTTTCAAGA
>JARRRG010000181.1:0-5692 GCA_037380965.1 Deltaproteobacteria bacterium | reverse complement strand
TCCTTTTTTCTCCTGCGTGTACGGGTCTGCCGCGGCCGTTCTCGCGGCCCGAGTCGTTCCACGGGCATCCATGTCGCCTGACCCTGGAACAGATCCCGCTCATCCGCGGTGAAGAGCCGGACCGTGCCGTATTCTCCGTCAAAGCCCGCCTGAATGGAGACCTGTCCCTTCCTCACGCGAGAAATCCCCTCGACGATGATGCCCGGCGCGTGGCGGGCGATCTCCTCGATGGGACGGGCCCAGAGGATCATCAGTTCAGGTCCGATATGCTTCAACAGCTCCCGGTAGAGCAGCGCGACCTTCTTCGACTTCGGCCCCACACCCAACGCCTGGCCGACGATCTCCGCGAGCGGGATCGTGGACCAGAACGGCGCGGCGTGGGCCGGCCTTGCAGCGGTCTCCCGGTCCGCGAGCTCCATCACCCGGTTCATCACTCCAACGGTGACGGTCTTGCCGCACACCGGGCACCTGCCATCCAGTTTCTCGGTTTCGTGGGGATCGAGCCGCATCGAGCATTTGCGATGACCGTCCAGGTGGTATTTCCCCTCCTCCGGAAAAAACTCAATGGTTCCGAGGAATCCCCGGCCTTCCCGACCTTCTGCGGCCGCCCTTTCTCCCGCGGGTTCTCCCGATCCCCGGGACGGCTCGTTCTCGAACATCACACCGCCTATCGACTCGAGCGGGCTGCTCGCGGTAGACGCGACCCGGATCTTTCCTCCACCCGCGCGGATAGCCTCGCGGATCGCGACGTACCCGGGACGGCCTTCGAACACGTTCGCTTCCCGCCCTAGGTTCGCGGGAGAGTGGGTATCGGAGTTGGAGATCAAGGTGTATCGGTCCAGAGACCCGACCCGGTGGTTCATTGCCGGGTCCGAAGACAAACCTGTCTCGAGTGCGAAAATATGCCCGGTAAGATCTTCGAAGCACTCTTCCAGGGAATCGAATCCCGAGCGGGACCCCAGTACCGAGAACCAGGGAGTCCAGATGTGCGCGGGAACGAGAAATGAATCGGCCGAGCTTTCGAGCGCGATCTCGAAAAGGTCCCGACTGTCCAGCCCGAGAATGGGCCGACCGTCGGATTTGATGTTTCCGATACGGTCCAGTCGTGCGTTGAAACGATCCATTGCGTCAAGATCCGGCATGAAAACCAGATTGTGGACTTTCCTGGTCGCGCCGCGCTTCTTGTAGATGGAGCTGATTTCAACGTTCAACATGAATCTCACATCCGCCGGGCTGAAGCCTCCTGCCACCGGCTCGCTCTCGGGAACGTGCTCGCTCTTCAGACGGAACAGACCGTCCTCAGTGGGCTCGAGGGATTCACGAATTTCCCGACTCCACTCCGGGTGCGTGAAATCTCCTGTGGCCAGCACACGTATCCCCTTGAGCGAGGCCCAGCGAGCCAGCTCCATGAGATTGCAATCACGAGAAGTTGCCCGGGAGAATCTCGAGTGAAGATGAAGGTCGGCAAAGTAGATCACGGAAACCTCTTCTCAGAATCGGTGGCCGTCAGAAGGGCGTGAGTCGATGCTCCTCATGACGGGCGGGAACCGCACCTCTCGGTCCGTACGGTTGCACTGCCAATTTGTCCGGGACATGAGACGCCAGCGTCAGGCCGCACGAAATATCGCGACCGGCTCGCCCCGGGTCCTCATCACCGCCGCGATTTCAGCTCGGCAATCTTGCCGGCAAGCGCGTCGTGCAACTCCGGTTCAGGAGCGGCATCCAACGCCCTTTCGTAGCTTCTCAGCGCCCGGTGCCGGTTGCCGGATTTTTCCCACGCGAGTCCCTCGCGAGCCAGGATCGAGGATCTCTGCTCTCGCGATGACGATCTTCGCAGGGCCTTGTCGAAAAAGGACAGGGCCTTCTTCCACTGTTCCTTCTGCATCCACGCGTCGCCGAGCGCGGCCAGAATCTCCGGGTCCCTGGAATCGATGTCGAGCGCTCGCTCGAGGGCCTCGATGGCTTCGTCAGGACGGCCCTGTGCGAGACAAGCGGCCCCGAGGTTCTTGTGCGCGAGAAGATGTCCTTTGTCGATGCGCACGGCCTGGCGAAAGTCGTTGATCGCGCCCTCGGCATTGTTCCTCGTCCAGAGGATCGTGCCCCGGTTGTTCAGCGCGTCCGCATGTCGAGGATCGAGTTGCAGGGTCTTCACGAAATCCGCGAGCGCCTTCTCCCGGTCGCCGAGCTTCTGGAAAGACGTTCCGCGGTTATAGTAATAATCCGGCTTGTCCGGACTCTTTGCTATGGCGAGGGTGAATGCCTCGACCGCTTCGCGGTTCCTGCCTTGCGCCGCTTGAGCGATCCCGAGATTGAAATAGGCGTCCGAGAGCTCGGAATCGATTTTCAGAGCCTCCCGACAATCGCGGACCGCCTTCTCGAACTCTTCAAGTCTGATGTACGCGGAGCAGCGATTTGCAAAGGTATGGGCTTCCCGGTTTCCCTCTTTGAGCGCGCGGGTGTAGTTCTCGACGGCTTTCTTGAAATCCTTTTTGAGGAATCGAGCGTCTCCCATGCCTTTGAGGGCCGCGTCATTTTCCGGGTCCTCACGGAGCGCTTTGTCAAACGCCTTCAACGCCCTGTCGGGCTCGCCCGCGGCCAAATAGAGCTTTGCCAGGAGAAGATAGGCTCTCGCATTGTCCCGATCCAATTCAAGGATGCGCTTCACGTCCTGAAGCGCTTCTTCCGGGCGACCGTTCTTTGCTGCAAGAGAGGCGCGGTTGTACAGCGCGGGAACATGGCCGGGGTTGAGTTGGAGAGCCCTCGTGTAGTCCCGCCGTGCACTCTCGATATCGCCCACCCGCTGGTACGCCATTCCCCGGTTATTGTACGTGCCCGCGTTGTCGGGGTTCAGGCTGAGGGCGTGACTGAAATCTTCGATCGCTTCGGTATAGGATTTTTTTCGTGCGTACACCACGCCCCGATTATTATAAATCACGGGATTGTCCGGTTCCTGCTGCGCGGCCAGCGTGAACAGCTCTACCGCGGCATCGAGATTCCCCAATCGTTCCGCGGTGACCGCCTGCGTGAACAGATCCTCGGTCGTCTCACCGAGGGCGCAGACGCCCGGGAGACAGGATGCTGCGAGAAACACGACCGCAACTAACAAGCCCTTGTTCATCAGCTCGACTCTCGCAGGGATCAATGGGTGGCGTCAATCATGGGTAACGTCCTGAGATCGCGGCCGACCTTGACGACCCAACGGATACCTGGTACAAGAATGAACGCGTCGCAGATACTGCGACTCAACACGTATTTGACGAGTCCGACACGGGAGCAGACGGGACGCGTGGCATGGGTGCCCGTAGTGATCATGTTGGCCTGCCCGTTTCAGAATGCCGGTATCCATATCCGATGGAAACCGGGATGTCAACCGTCGGACCGGTAGGGACACACCCCAGCGGGTCATGTTCGGCTGCTTTTGGCGATCAGCTCTTCTGAGCGCTTCGAGGAGACTCACGGAAACGGCCCTCACCGTGAAGCGCCCGCGAGGGACCGTGTTCGGTTGCAGGACCGCCCGTCTCCGGCTGTTCCCTGTACTCCTCGCGGCCGGCTTTCTCCTGACCTTTCCAGCGCCCGGATTAACGACCTATTCATTCGATGATACGCCGCCCGTCTGGGAGCCTCTATTGTGGGGAGGTCCGATTCGACCCGGCGACCAAAGCGATTCCCACGCGACGAACGCCCCACCCCCTGAATCGGCAAAGACCGAACAACGTCCGACGGCTGCAATCTCGTCCGCGCGCACGGGCAACGAGCCAACGGGGTCCACCTCGCCGGCCGCCCGGGCAGCGTCACCAATCTCGTCGAGGCTGCCTGCGATCCTTACGCCACGATTCATCGCGGGACAGCGGCCGTCCGGTTTGGTATCCCTTCCGGCCAAGTTCCCGCGGATTCGGTCGAGGGAGCCATTTCGCGTATTGGCCCTGAACGATATCCCGCCTCTCTAGACGACGCCCAAGCTTCCCGGAGAGGGGATCTGGGAGTGGAAAGAGATGCCGCCGGGTGAGAACGGCTGGCCTGCAATCTACCGGACGAGTTATCGGCCCAGCTCGGAATACCCCAACGCGATCGTCCATATGCTCCTGTTCGATATGAAGCGGGTATCCATGAGACTCTATCTCGGCTCAGCCGAGCCCGACGCGCCGAAGGGGTCGTCCAAGATCGAGCCCGAGCAGAGGCCGTACCTCCTTGCCATTACCAATGCCCTGTGGAAACAGAAGCACGCGCGGGGCGCGGGCGCGATCTTCCGGGGACGGGTGTTGAGAAAGATGAAACCGGGGATGGCTACGCTGGTGATCTATAAGGACGGGTCAGTGGATATCCTGGAATGGAACGATGGAATCCCCGTCGCTCTCATCAGCGACGCTCGTCAATTGAGACACCTGATCGTGAAAGACGGCAAGGTGGTAACATCAGTGATCAAAGGGGGAAAAGAGGCCGATTCGGAGATCGGACTCGGGTATCTACTGGCCGAAGATCAACCGGGAGGGTACCCCTATTACTGGGGCGGGTACTACCAGCGGGCACCCGCGGTAAGCCATGGAGGGGATTGGTTCATTGCCACCCGCAGTGCGTTCGGTATCCGTAGAGACGGCAACCTCGTGTTCGCGGTCGGGCATCACATCAGCACGAAAGATCTGGCAAAGGCGTTGGTCCTGGCAGGATGCCAGCGGGCCATTCACGGCGACGCGAATCCCCACAACGTGCTGGGCAACCTCTATTTTACCGACGATCAGGGTGCCATCAAGAACCGGGACAAGCTTTCACCGGATCAGAAAAGCTACACGCTCCGGAGGTACCTGGCGAACGGCTATTCAAGCGACTACTTCGCGTTCTTCCGCCGATCCGCGAGAGGTGATTCATCGTGAGTGTCGGGCGCTCGGTTCAATTGGGCGCTCTCCTTGCGCTCCTGCTGTGGACGACGCCGGTGCTCGCGGCCGAGGTGGACGGTCCGTGCGGCCGTGAGAGAGCCGATTGGGGGCAGGCGTACCAGCGGTTCAAAGCCGGTGTGGAACATTATCGGCAGATCAAGGACGAGCCGATCACACCCTTGATAGAGAAAATGATTGCTGAAAAAGGTCGGGGCACATCGACCGCCGCGCTCGTGCGAAGCGTGCTGGAGGACCGCAAGCTCCGGATGGCCGATGCCCGCGCTCGACGAGCTCTTGGTCGAGGAGAAGCATCGATTCGGCCGACTCCGGGGATGCGCTTCGCGCTCACGAAGACGATCCAACCGCGCGTCCCGGTCCAACTCGGACGAGCAAGCACGGGAAAACTTGATGGCAGGACTCCCCGACTTGCTGATGGACGAGGCCTACGAGCAATACAAGCATGAACGGCCGCGATCAGTCTCCCGTTATTCCTACTACGGTTCGCAGTCTTCACCGTGGGAGCGCTACCAGGGTCAACCCGCGCCGAGGTGGCGGCCGGAGTATTATGGGGGCTTCGGCCAGCCGCGGCAACGCTACCCGGGCCAGCGATATCCCTATCAGGGTTATTTCAGACGCTGACAGGTCATCCCGTCCCATCGTACTCCGGCTCCCGGTTTGCGTTACCTGTTCCCGAACCGAGTGCTGTGGCATCGAGTCCGCACGGATCTCTCCCATATTCGAGCCGGTGGAGGCCTCTTTTTTGGTGTGAAGGCTTTGGCCCGAATGCCTGAGAAGTGGATGCCGTCGTCATCAGTGCCCGT
>JARRRG010000180.1:0-5256 GCA_037380965.1 Deltaproteobacteria bacterium | reverse complement strand
CGAGGCACGGGAAACCCTGGAAAGAGTCAGCCCGGGCGAGCTTCCTCCCTGAGAGACTGCTGGTGTCACGCAGCGGCTTCCTTTCTCTCCGTCCTGTCGAGTTGAACGGAAACCGGAGTTGCATTCGAAATCGTGTTGAAAACAGGCGAGTACTTCTGCCCCATACGAATGAGCTCTTCTTTCTCTTCTTCAGAGATATCCGCATCGATGGTGAAGTACACGCGAATCTGTTTGTACCCCACGGGCACCTCTTTCGAAAGTCCCAGAAAACCGCGCAGATCGAGATCGCCTTCCAATCTGGATTTCACGCCTCTCACCTCGATGCCCTTGGCAGCGGCGTGGTAAACCAACGCGGTCGTCACGCAGGCCGCCAATGCGGTCAACGCATACTCTACCGGGTTGGGTCCTTTACCCGTGCCCAAAAGCAGTGGAGGCTCATCCGCATCGAGCTCGAACGGCTTGCTGTGAGCGTGGACTTCCTCTACACCATAAAAGTCGGTAATTGTCGTGTGATTATGTCCACCATCTATCCATCGGTTGTCGGCACGGAATTCAAATTCCGCGATCACCGGTTTGTCTTTGATGGCTTCGATCGTGTCGAACAACGCGGCCACATTACACCATTTATTCTTCTTTCTTCGGACATAGTAAGTACCTCCTTTGCCGGAGATCTGCTCGACCATCTCTTTCGAACGCCGGACATCAGCTATGGGACGTACATCAGGGCCTCCTGATAGAGCTGATTCATGTCGATGATCTTCACAGCTTCGACACGGCAGATGCGCCGCATTTTCTAAGAGCGTAGTACCTCCGGTCGGTTTTGGCAACATAAGCAGTCGAAAAGAGAAGGCTTACACCCGGAATTTCCACAGAGAAGCCCGTTCAAAAGGGATGCGTGCTGCTTTTGGATCCCGCGCGGACTTCCCGTGAGAAGGATCGGTGCGGCCGGACCAGGTGAGATTTTGTCACAAAATATCGTTGCAAACATGAATCGGTCCTGTTACAGTAAAGCATCACGGGCTTGAGTCTGGGGAGTCAAGGCCTTATCTTAAATGAAATTTTTGACCTGCGTTGGGGGGGATTATGGCTCGGCGGAGAATCGCCGCGAGCGAAGTTGTCAATGATATTCGCTCGGGGATGGAAGATGTCGCGCTGATGGAGAAGTACAAACTCACTGCAAAGGGCCTGCAGCACGTGTTGCGACAGCTCGTGAACAAGCGGGCCATGCGCAGGAAAGAACTGTATCGGCAATCAGAGACGTACGCTGACAAAGCTCTTGTTGAAGACCTGCGGTCCTTGCCGAGGCACCTTACGGCAATCCCGGTTTCGATCTACGGGGCAGACGACCTCGAGCTCGAAGGGAGAGTGATGAACGTCACCGAGAAGGGCGTGCAGGTAACCGGCATCCCCGCTGCGGTCGACGAAAGCAAGAGGTTTCTCATACGCGTCGACCGGTTCCAGGAGATTGAGCCCTTTGTGTTTGAGGGGCTCTGTCGGTGGGCCCGAGTAGAGAAACACGCAAGAGAGCCGGTCGCAGGAATTGAAATTACCGACATCTCACAAGCAGCCATGCAGGAGCTGCGAAAGGTGATCGGCGGATTGACGCTCAGCGACTGAACCGAGGATGGTCCGGCTGTTGAGTCGACCATGGACATCCGCTTGACACGGATTCCCGCGCGTATCATTCCCAATGGATAAGAGAGCATAGCCGTGCATTGCGTCGGCATCCGCGTGTACGGTCCTTCTGCCCGCGGCCGGATCGTGGGCGACAACTCCACAATTCTGCGTGCAACGAGGTTGGATTTCCCGCGCGATGCCGGGAGTCGAACTTTTGATTCGCCTCGCCATTCCATAAAGTAATCTCTAAATAAATTGTTATAATAATCTATAATGTGGTATATTTTTGTGTACCATTATCGCGAGGCTCGTCCGCGATCACCAGGAGAAACAGGCAACCGCGTTGGAAATCGATCAGGCGATAAAACTCTTTGCTCGACACCTCCGGACGGAACGGGCTCGCTCCCCGGAGACCGTCCGGGCCTATCTGTCAGACCTGGCGGGTTTTCGAGACTATCTGAAGTCATCCGGAGCGTCCGGCATGGTCGATGAGATAGATCCGTTTCACGTACGAGGCTTTCTCGCCGGTTGTTACGGCAAGATCAAGAAGGTGTCGGTCGGACGCAAGCTTGCGGCCGTCAGGACATTTTTTCGATTCCTCGCTCGGGAGCGGTTGGTATCGACGAATCCGGCCGCGGGCATCCGGGCTCCGAAACGCGAAAAACCCCTACCGAGAGCCCTCACGGTCGATGAGATTGATCGTTTCTTTTCCCGCAACCCAGAGATGCGAACGCGTGATCAGGCGATCTTTGAGCTTCTCTACTCGTCTGGTCTCCGGGTCGGCGAGCTGACCACGCTGAGGATTCAAGACGTGGATCTCAGGAACGGAGGGGTGAGAGTCAGGGGCAAAGGGAACAAGGAGCGGTACGTTCCGGTGGGATCGCGGGCGCTCAGAGCTCTTGAGCGTTATCTCCACTTTCGGTCTCTCCACGAGAGGGAACGAGCGGCCGACCGTCCCAATGCCGCGCTCTTTCTCAATTGTCGGGGCGGGCCGTTGTCTTCACGTAGCATCCGACGTATACTTAAGACATATCTTGATGCAGCCGGGCTTGCAAGAGAGGCTTCGCCACATGCTTTTCGGCATTCATTTGCCACGCACCTCCTCCATGGTGGAGCGGATCTGCGGTCCATACAGGAACTCCTCGGGCACGCGAGTCTCTCCACCACTCAGCGGTACACGAGGGTGGACCTGGGCCGGCTCATGGAGGTGTACGACCGTTCCCATCCCAGGAGCGGCGCGTTGAGCAACAGTCGGAACAACGAAAAAGAATAGAGCTCATCGGCCGGTGGAGCGCGGAAAAAGAGAGCGGGCCGGCCCCGGGAATCGGGTCAGTTGGAGGATTGGGGCATGAGCTTCGACCAGGTACGATCAACCACCGTTCTCTGTGTGCGCCGGGGGAACAATGTGGTGATGGCCGGTGACGGCCAGGTGTCCCTCGGCGAGACGGTGGTCAAGCACTCTGCTCGAAAGGTGCGGCGTCTGGGCAAGGAAAACAGCGTGTTGGCAGGTTTCGCGGGTTCCACCGCGGACGCGCTCACGCTCTTCGAGAAGTTCGAAGAAATGCTGGACAAATATTCCAACAACCTCACCCGGGCCGCGGTGGAGCTGGCAAAACAGTGGCGGACCGACAGGATGCTCAGGCGGCTCGAAGCTCTTCTCATTGTCGCGGACAGGGACAAAACCCTTCTCCTTTCGGGCACCGGAGATGTAGTGGAACCGGATGACGGGCTCATTGCAATAGGCTCGGGCGGCAATTACGCGTTGGCCGCGGCTCGTGCCCTCTTTCGTCACACCGAGATGGGGCCGGTTGAAATCGCCCGGGCCGCGATGGAGATAGCCGCGGGCATTTGCGTTTATACGAACGAAGCAGTGCACATGGAGGAGCTGTGAGGGCCGGTCGTCGAGCCATGCTCCGGCCCATGGCATGGACGTGCCGCCCCTATTGAACGCCGCGTGGGCGACTTCTATGACCGAGACCTCATGTGCCTGTACACCGAGGAAAAATGAAAACCTTTACGCCTCGCAAGATAGTTTCCGAGCTTGACAGGTACATCATCGGCCAGGACAAGGCCAAGAGGATGGTTGCGATTGCGCTGCGGAATCGTTGGCGTCGCCGGCAGGTTCCCGCGGATCTGCGCGATGAGATCGCTCCCAAGAATATCATTTTGATAGGGCCCACAGGCGTTGGGAAGACCGAGATTGCCCGCCGGCTGGCGAAGCTCTCGGAGTCGCCGTTCCTCAAGGTTGAGGCCTCCAAGTTTACGGAGGTAGGGTTCGTGGGTCGCGACGTCGAGTCGATGATCAGGGATCTCATGGAGATCGGTATCAATCTGATTCGGCAAGAAGAGTACGAAAAGCTTCGCCCAAGAGCGGAAGAGCTCGCGGAGGAGCGGCTGCTCGACATACTCCTTCCCACGCGGGCCCACCGGAAGGTTCGCAGGGTCCCGGTCTCATCCGCGGAGCCGCAACCGGCCGATGAAGTGGAAGTTGCTCAGCGAACACGGGAAAAGTTCAAGAAGATGTTGCGGAACGGCCGACTCGATGACCGGGATGTGGAAATAGAAACTCAGGTAAGCAGCGTCCCGGTTGTCGAAGTGTTCTCTCCCGCGGGAATGGAGGAGATGGACATCAATCTGAAGGACATGTTCTCCAATCTCCTTCCGGGAAAGACGAAGCACCGCCACGTCAAGGTGCCCGAAGCCCTGGGAATCCTGGTTGAGGAAGAGCTTGCCAGGCTCGTGGACGCGGACAAGGTCGTCCAGATGGCCCGTGAACGTGTCGAACAGACCGGGATTGTTTTCATTGACGAGCTGGACAAGGTAACCGGTCAAGCCGCCGGCTCGCAGGGGCCCGATGTTTCGAGGGAGGGGGTGCAACGGGACCTGCTGCCTATCATCGAAGGGTGCACGGTGACTACCAAGCATGGAGTGGTACGAACGGATCACGTGCTGTTTATCGCGGCGGGCGCGTTCCACGTGTCCAAGCCATCGGACCTCATCCCGGAGCTCCAGGGCCGATTTCCCCTCAGGGCCGAGCTCTCGGCCCTCACACGGGACGACTTCGTCCGCATATTGACCGAGCCTCGCAACGCGCTCGTCACCCAATACCAGGAATTGCTGAAGACTGAAGGCGTCACGCTGGAATTCGAGCCCGAGGCAATTCTCGAAATGGCCAGGCTTGCCGAGGAAGTCAATGAACGGGCTGAGAATATCGGCGCGCGGCGACTTCACACGGTGATGGAAAAACTGCTGGAAGAGGTCTCGTTCGAGGCGCCTGATATGTACGGCGTAACCGTAACCGTGACCGCGCAAATGGTCCGGGAAAAACTGCAGGATATCGCCAAGAGTGAGGATCTGAGCCGGTATATTCTGTGATTATCCGGCTCCGGCCGGCGGTGTTCCTCTCCAAAGCGTGTGAGTCAAGCACTGCTCGCAGAGACGTCTCCCGCCGCGCTCGATGCCTCCTTACGGGCAAAGGGGGGAGGGCTTCCGGAAGGGTTGGATCCCTTCCGGACAGCAGATCCGAGTCACTTCTGCCCCGCGCCCCGTTTCGAGGCCTTCAGCGGGTTGAGCTTCTGTTTTTCCTGGGCAGTTGCGCGTTCGAGATGAGTGGCGAAGTTGCAGGGGCGGCCGTTCCAC
>JARRRG010000179.1:0-5270 GCA_037380965.1 Deltaproteobacteria bacterium | reverse complement strand
GCCGTGCAAATCCATAGCCCCCGGCCTTCTTGGCAAGACCTTCCGGGTCACGGCTTCAATGGCTGATCGGGGAGAGAAATCGGCCTCAAAACTCCATGCAGCCTTCGATAAGAGCTCCTTACCAGCCAACAATACTTTTGGTAAGCGAGCGCGAGTATTATATTACGAATAGTGAAATTCATTTCAAATGGACAGTGACAAATGGGAATATTTGACAAACCGAAAAATCAAGAGACAGAGTGTTCTGCCGAAACATCGTGCAGTAGCTGCGATTCTGAATCGGCCTGTGACGCCAGGACTCAGCAGGCCCACATGGAAGATCGGCTGGCCAACAGGCTATTACAAATAAAACACCGCATTGCGATCATGAGCGGAAAGGGTGGCGTGGGAAAGACCACGGTCGCGGTAAACCTCGCGGTTGCCCTTGCCGAAATGGGCAAGGTTGTAGGGATCCTTGATGGGGACGTTCATGGTCCGAACGTCCCGAAGATGTTCGGACTCGACGGACACCACCCGGAAGCCGGTCCAACCGGCCTCATTCCCCTGGACACTCCTCAGCATGTCAGGCTTATGTCGATGGCGTTCCTTCTCCCGGACGCGGACACCCCCGTGGCGTGGCGAGGCCCTATGAAGCATTCGTTGTTTCAGCAATTCCTTGCAGACGTGGACTGGGGCCCAATGGACTACCTCATCGTCGATCTTCCACCTGGCACGGGAGACGAACCGCTGAGTGTCGGTCAACTCATGGGAAAGCCGCTGTGGACCATCATTGTGACGACCCCCCAGGACGTGGCACTGCTCGACTCGCAAAAATCGGTCAATTTCGGCAGGAGCCTGGATATGAACGTCCTGGGCATGATTGAGAACATGAGCGGTCTTGAGTGTCCTCATTGTGGAGAGCGCATCGACCTCTTCAAGACCGGTGGCGGCGAAAAATCCGCGCGAGAGCTGGGTGTCCCGTTCCTCGGAAGCGTACCGATTGACCCCGCCGTCGTCTTGGCAGGCGACACGGGTGTCCCGATTACATCGTTCGCGCCGGACTCGAAGTCCGCGAGCACTTATCGGGATCTGGCTCGCGCCGTCGATCGGGTCATCACGAACAGCGCCTCACACGGCTGACATTGTTGAGCCGGAATATCCGATATTCTATCGAGACGTAATCAACATATCGATAGATTAAGAATAAAGAAAGAGAAGAGAGAGGAGATTAACATATGGCAACGAAAGTAGCGATTCCATCCATGCACCCCGGTGGTCTTGACTCACCCAGATCGGGACATTTCGGTCACTGTGACGTCTTTACTCTGGTTGAAGTTGAGGATGGCAGAATTCTCGACGTCTCCGTGATATCGAACGCGTCCCATAGCCAAGGCGGTTGCCAGGTCCCGGTGAACCTGCTTCATCAGCATGGCGCGCACGCCCTCATCGTAGGGGGTATCGGAATGCGACCCCTCATGGGATTCCGACAGATGGGCATCGAGGTCTATTTCGGTCCTGAAGGAGATACGGTTGCGTCAGTATTGGACTTGCTCCTGGAGGGGAGATTGCAGCAGATTGGTGATCACCAGGTCTGTGGCGGGGGTGGCGGTGGACAATGGTGAGGAAAGGAGACACCTATGAAAATTGCTGTGTCCGCTGCAGGACCCAATCTCGATGATGAAGTTGATCCGCGGTTTGGCCGTGCACCCTACATACAGATCGTGGGTCCGGATGGTACGCTCCTCGAGGTGATCGACAATTCAGCCAATCGCAATGCGATGGGCGGAGCTGGAATACAGGCCGGAAAGAGTCTGGCAGACCGGAACGTGGATGTTCTTCTTACCGGACGTTGCGGTCCCAACGCGCTGCAAGCGCTGCATGCCGCAGGAATTCGAATCGCGGAGGATCAGTCAGGCACGGTAAGACAAGTCGTGGAACGGTTTAACCGCAATGAAACCAGTTTGGAACCTCCTGCCGGTGGAGAGAGCGGCGGCATCCGCGCGGGCGGAGGCAGAGGCATGGGTGCCGGTCGCGGCGGAGGCAGAGGCATGGGTGGCGGCCGAGGCGGAGGCATGGGCGGCGGCCGAGGCGGAGGCAGAGGCGGCGGTCGCGGCGGAGGCAGAGGCGGACGCTGGGGATCCGATTAGCCGGGGAGGATTGAATGAAAATCGCTGTAACGTCAACAGGCACGGAGCTCGACGCAGACCTTGATCCGCGGTTCGGGCGGGCTCAGTATATATTGATTCTGGACTCGGATGGGACGGTATTGGAGGTGATCGATAACTCGGTTAACCGCAGCGCAATGAGAGGCGCGGGCATACAAGCCGGGAAGATGATAGCAGACCGGAAAGTGGATGTCCTCCTCACAGGCCATTGCGGCCCCAATGCGTTTCGAACGCTGAAAGCAGCCGGAGTGAAGATCGGTACGGAACAAGGCGGTACGGTGAGAGAGGCTCTGGCTCGCTTGAACCGGGAGGAGATCCCTTTCGCAGAGAGTGCCGATGTTGACGCCCATTGGTAGATAGATGTGGCCCTTTTCCCCACTTGAGTCCGGAGAGAATTGACCGTCGGCGGGCCACGGCTTCAGGAATATAATCGGAATCACGCGCTCATTGCCTCGGGAAGGATCGTACCGATTGATGCCGACACGTGGAAGAGCCCACGCTCGGCAAACCCCGTCTCGGGTATTCCCGGGAACAACCCGCGCGGTGCCTCACGTACATGAGAGGTAGTTCATGATCATTAGTGTTGCGAGCGGCAAAGGAGGGACCGGCAAGACCACGGTTGCAACGAGTCTGAGTGCGGCTCTGGGATCACGGGCCCAATTGCTTGACTGCGATGTGGAGGAGCCGAATTGCCACATCCTGATGAACCCTGCGATCCACACTCGGACAGAGGTCAAACTCCCTGTGCCCGCTGTAGATATGAGCCAATGCAACCTCTGCGGAACATGCGGAGAGGTATGCCGCTTCAGTGCGATTGTCGTGATCGGCGAGGAGGTCTTAACCTTTCCTGAAATGTGTCACGGGTGCGG
Source organism: Deltaproteobacteria bacterium (assembly GCA_037380965.1). GTDB lineage: Bacteria > Desulfobacterota > Desulfomonilia > Desulfomonilales > Desulfomonilaceae > JARRRG01. Next base: position 2,257 of record JARRRG010000179.1, on the reverse strand, counting down.
AGGATGCTCCCTCCTCTGTCCGGAACACGCGATCCATGAGGAGTTCAGGGAAATCGGCGTGGTCGAGACGGGCGTGGCAGGACCCGTCCAATTTGTCCATGGTCTTCTCAGAGTGGGTGAAGCAATGTCACCGCCGCTGATCAAGGCGGTCAAGGGGCATATCGACGGCGCGCGCACTGCAATTCTCGACGCGCCGCCGGGAGCTTCGTGCCCGGTCATTCACACGGTCATGGGGACCGACTTCATTCTGCTGGTGACCGAGCCGACTCCCTTTGGCTTGCATGACCTGCGAATAGCGGTCGACGCGGTTTCACCCCTCGGGATCCCGGTGGGAGTGGTGCTAAACCGAAGCGACATCGGGGATCGCCATGTTCAGGAATACTGTGAGGAGAAGGGAATACCTCTCCTGCTGGAAATCCCCCATGACCGAAAGATCGCGGAGGGATATGCCAAGGGAAAGCTCCTGATAGAATCAGCTCCCCAATACAAGGCGCTATTCCTGGAGCTCTTCTCCCGGATCGAAGAGCTGGCCTCGTCACAAGACCATGCTCGTAAGGAAGCGGCCTTATGAAAGAGCTCGTAGTCATAAGCGGCAAAGGCGGGACCGGAAAGACCACGTTAACAGCGAGCTTTGCACTCCTGAGCGGTAACGCGATTCTGGCCGACTGCGATGTGGACGCGCCCGATCTTCACATCCTCGCCCATCCGAACGTGCGACACGCTGAAGATTTTCGCGGCGGCGTCAAGGCACGAATCGATCCCGACATCTGCAGTCAGTGCGGGGCCTGCCTGGACGCGTGTCGGTACGACGCAGTCTCCGAAGAATTCATAGTGGATCCATTTTCCTGCGAAGGGTGCTCGGTTTGCTATCATGTCTGCCCCGAGGGAGCGGTTATCCTCGAGGAAGGTCTCAACGGCCACTGGTATATTTCGGACACGCGCTTCGGCCCGATGGTCCATGCGGCTCTCCTTCCCGGAGAAGAGAACTCGGGTAAGCTGGTCTCGCTGGTACGAAATCAGGCCAAAGTGCTCGCCCGCGAAGAAGAGAAAAACCTTATCATCAGCGACGGAGCGCCCGGTATCGGATGTCCGGTCATTGCATCGGTGACCGGCGCGGATCACGTGGTGGTCGTTACGGAACCAACCATGTCAGGGCTTCATGACATGGAACGGGCCATGCGGCTCGTCCAGGGATTCGGAATCCCAGTCTCGGTCGTCATCAACAAATGCGATGTGAACTCCGAGATCGAGGCACAGATAGAAGCGTTCTGCGATGAGGCACGACTTCCGCTCATCGGCAAGATTCCGTATGACGCGTCGGTGATTCGGGCAATGGTTGAACGGCGATGCGCGGTGGAAAACGGTGATGGCGCTGCGAAACGGTCGGTATGCGCTATCTGGGAGCAGATTGAGCAAACCGTTATTCGATGAGGCATACGTGCAATGGAAATCGAAGCTGTTCGCTATCAGGTTCACCGGGCCCTTTCAGAAGTAGTAGACCCCGAGACAGGTCTTGATATTACGCGCATGGACATCATCCACGATGTGAGCATAGGAGAGGCTGGCGAAGTGAGCCTCGTGTTTCGCCCCTCTTCTCCGGTCTGCCCCATGGCGTACGCCTTGGCCAACGCGATAAAGAAAAAGCTGGAAGGCATTGCAGACATCAGTTCGGTACGGATACATGTGCAGAATTTTCAGAGGGCCGAACACCTCGAGTCACTCTTAAACGTGAGAAACGAAAGCCATTGATCGAAAGGGGATGTCATGCCCATTCACGAATACAAATGTTCGGATTGTGGCGCACTCAATGAACTGCTCGTTGGGATAGGAAGAAATTCGGACGACCTCACGTGCCGCTCCTGCGGTGGAACCAGACTGGAACGCCTCATGTCCGCGTCCTCCATTTCCATCAGGAGCGAATCCGAGATTTCGCCGGTGGGGACCACCTGTTGCGGATCCAATCCGTCCGACAAGGGTTGTGTTCCGGGGAGTTGCTGTGGCAGTACCTAAATCAGGATAACATGACCGAGAGACCCCCGCCCCGAACAGGTAGACACGCTCGAATCTTTACCCGCTACCGGTGACGAACGGGAAGAGGAGCATTGAGCCAGCCCGATTTGCGAAGTTGCCGTGCTTCAAGGGGAACTTCGATGCGGGGCACACGTGTCGGCGCTTGGAATCGCTCAGTCCCCGCAGCGGACCAGAGGTATCTAGATTTCGGCTCTATCCGATATCCGAGGAGGAAGACGCTCATGCC
>JARRRG010000178.1:0-5810 GCA_037380965.1 Deltaproteobacteria bacterium | reverse complement strand
GGTCAACAACCGAAGCACCCAGCAGCGCAACCTTTGCCGATGCCGCGACGTCTTCTGCGGTTAAGCCGCGTCCTTCGGCTATTTTCCATTCTCTTGCCTCCAGCCCTTCCGGGGTCGTTCCGTATGCATTTGTGTTCCAATTGACGTTACCGGCTACCACCTGAACCCTGTCTCGGACGATGGGCGCCGCAATCCTCACTTCCTCTATATCTTTTTCCAACGCTTGAGCGTCATCTTCGGTGAGCGTGGGAATGGTTCCTGAGCCGAGTCGAACTCCGCCGGAGACTCCCGCTCCCGGTACGATTATCAGGAGGTTGGAACCAAGGCTGTTGATCACTTCATTCATCCTCTCCTGGGCCCCGGCCCCAATGGAAACCATGATAATCACCGCGGCTACGCCGATAATGATGCCAAGCGTAGTAAGCACGCTCCGCATCAAATTCATCCGCAGTGCTGAAAGAGCCGTCAGCAGGGAGTCAAAGTAATTCATTGAACCCCCCTCCTTCAGCAACGGACTTTTTGAGTACGTGCGCCGCGTTCAGAACGTTCTCCGTTCGAGCGTCTTCCACAAGCTGTCCGTCTCGAAATCGCAGCACGCGGCTGGCAAACTGTGCAATCTCGGGTTCATGGGTCACAAGGACTACGGTCATTCCCTCGGTGTTGAGTCGTTGAAAAAGACCCATTATTTCCAGACCGGTCCTGGTGTCCAATGCGCCTGTGGGCTCGTCGGCAAAGATGATCGAGGGAGAATTGACCAGCGCTCGAGCTATTGCCACTCTCTGCTGTTGGCCGCCGGAGAGTTGAGCAGGCATATGGTGCTCTCGGTCTGCCAGGCCCACTGATCCCAGCATTTGTCTTGCCAAATCTCCCCGCTCCCGACGGGGATACCGGGAATATTTGAGAGGTAATTCAACATTTTCCAGTGCGGAAGTCCTCGCCAGAAGGTTGAAATTCTGAAAAACGAATCCGATCTTGTCGATGCGAGCTCGTGCCCTTTCATGGGGACTCTGAGCGAGAACGTCTTGTCCGTCCAGGAAGTAACGCCCACTGGAAGGGGTATCCAGGCAGCCCAGGAGATTCATAAAGGTGGACTTCCCTGAGCCTGACGGACCCATGACCGCGACAAATTCACCTCTCTCGATCGATATCGTGACATTGTTAACCGCAATGATGAGCTGATCCCCAAGGCGGTACTCTTTGCATAGCTTCTCGGTCTCAATGAGGACGTCGTTCATTTCTTGGACCCCGGCCCGTTTTTTGGAGCGCGGCCTTTCCGTATGCCGACGATCACTTCCCGGCCTTCCTTGAGATCTCCCGAAACCACCTGAGTAGAGGAGCCGTCAGAAATTCCGATGATGATGTCAACAGCCTGAGGTTTTCCGTCCTCACCCTTCACCCACACCCGCCCTGGTTTCCTTTCGGCTATGCGTCGTTGGGCCAGGAGATACCGCTGTTTCTCTTTCTGGCTTGGTGTGAGCATCGCTTCGATAGCTTTCTGCATCCGCTGACGCGCAGCCTGGATGGCGGCTTGTTTGTCCGAGGAGCTGGCGCCCATCGCTATTTGTGCAATGACCCGTTGTTTGACTTCGTCGTAGAGAGACCATATCTTGGCTTGCTGCGCTTCCGTCATGTTGAGTGCTTTGATCAACCGTTCCAGGCGTTCCCGTGCCGACATTGCCCCGCGCCCGGCCGCTGAGGCTTTGCCGGATACGGATCCAGCGGTGGGAGGCCGAAACCTCAAAGCCGCGTTGGGGACCTTCAGGGCGTTGTCAAACTTTTTGACCAGCACATGCACCGTAGCAGTCATCCCCGGCAGCAATGTCAGATCGGAGTTGTTGGTTGAGAGTACAACCGTGTACGTGACCACATTGTGGATCGTGTTAGGAGCTTTTCGGACCTGATCCACAACGCCGGAGAACTTCTTCCCCGGAAACGCGTCCACCGTGAACGTCGCAGCCTGACCGACGCAAATCCGGCCGATATCCGCCTCATCCACACTTGTCTCAACCTGCATCTTCCTCAGGTCCTGTGCGATGGTGAAGAGGGTGGGAGCTTGCAGCCGTGACACCACGGTTTGGCCGATGTCCATCTCCCTGGATATGACGACGCCGTTGACCGGTGACCTGATGGCTGTATGGTCAAGCTCGATCGTTACGTCATGCAATGCGGCTTTGTAATGCTCCACCTGCGCCTTGGCATGGGCGAGCTGGGCCTGCTCCATCTTGAGCGCGGCATCACGAGACCTGATTGCACTGATTTGCGCCTCTCGCTGAGCCTCTACCGAATGCAGTTGAGCCACGGCCTGGTCGTGCGCGGCTTCTGCTTGCTCGAACTGCCGCACCGCAATCGCGTGACTCTGGTGAAGGGCTTTCTTTCTCCTCAGATCGCGCTTGGCATCCGCCGCGGCGACGCGAGCCTTTTCGCTTTGCGCCGCGCTTGCAGTGAGCCCTGATTTTGCATTTTCCAGATCGGCTCTGGCTCGTTCCACTGCGGCCTTCCTGATTTCGACATCTGCCAGAGCTATTTTGAGATCGGCTTTTGCCTGATTCACGCGAGCCTCGAAGGGTTCCGGGTCGATTCTGGCAATCAACTGATTTTCGGTGACTTCTGAATTGAAGTCGGCATAAAGCTCTTTTATCTTCCCGGTAACCTCCGCGCCGACCTTTACCGTCACCACGGGATTGACGGTTCCGGTGCTTGACACCATCGTGGCTATGGGACCCCGCTCCACCCGCGCGGTACGAAATGAAATCGGTGAGTGGCGGTATCGGCCGTGAAAGTAATAGAGTCCACACGCCAGGACTGCTATGCCAATAATCGCGAGCACGAGAAGCTTACGCACGGCAACTCCTAGAAAAAACAATGATAATCCTTATACCAGGAAGCTCGAAGTCTAAAGAGTGTAAGGAAATGAAACTATCGATTGCCGGATTATTTTTCTTCCTGGACGGATTATTTTGCATATCTTGACCCCCCTCCAGGAAGATGCTATCTCTCATAATCTCTACATGTGCGCATATCGCCGGGAGAGAATAGCTGCGGCGAGCGCGGCACCCGGAAGAGGACCTCCTGAAATCCGAGAGCCGGAGATGAGAGCAATGAAACCAACTGGCCTACCTCGGGAGACTTCGTGGCAAAAGATGCTCAGTGGGACGAGTCAGGTCAAGTGGGGAGGCGCCCACGACTTCGTGAATCACGGGTGGGTCTCCGCCCTGTTTACCGACGACTCATCGCACGGGAGCTTTGAAGGTCATTTTTTCCGGTCGGGCATGATGATCTTCCTGATAGATCTTTATGTAGACGAAGAGCTAGAGATAACGACGGAGAGTCATGAACCGGTAGTAGGCTTTGGTTTGATCGTACAAGGTTCGGGTGGCCGAGCTTTTGAGAACGGCAGCGGGTCCTCTGTTCAGGCGCGGCTGCATGCCGGTCTCAATATTGCGGGCAGCTATCATGGGAGGACGAGCTTGACCTTTGCCGGCGGTCAACGGCACAAGATGGTCAGTCTTAAGATCAAGAGGGAATATGTTCCCAGCCTCATCGAGGAATACGCTGTTCACTTACTACCGTCGGCCGGTCAAACGTTGCTCGGTTCGGATTCTGCCGTTGTTGCCTTCCGGAAGAGATTGTCTCCCGGCCTCGAGTGCCTTGCTCATCAGATATTCGGGTGCTCGTACCAGGGATCGGCTCGACGACTCTTCATGGAAGCGAAGGCTCTCGAGATACTCGCGTGTCAGATTGAAGAGCTGTCGGAAAGAATTCCACAAGAAAGCGCACTACATGGGACGGTCGACCTGGAACGTCTTCACCAGGCCCGAGAAATTCTTGAGACCCGGTTTGCAGACCCGCCGGGATTAGTAGCGCTGGCCCGGCAGGTAGGCCTGAACGATTTCAAGCTCAAGCGCGGCTTTCGTGAGCTACTCGGGACAACCGTTTTCGGTTATGTCCGTAAACTGCGCATGGAAAAAGCGAGACAGCTCCTGGAAACAAGTGACATGAGCATCAGTGAGGTCGCGTTGTCCGTCGGGTACGATTCGTTCAGTCATTTCACCACCGCGTTCAAAAGAGCGGTTGGGATGCTTCCCAGCCAATACCGTCGCGCGAGACGCGGGCAGAGTGAGCTGCCAGGGGGGTACAATCATGTCTCATAGAATTCTTACCGGTGTGGCTGCTCTGTTAGCGAGCATAATGATATCAGGCATTGTACCGGCCGGTGGTACATGCCTCGCGGATCAGGACAAGCCAGCAAGCGAGAAGCAACGCAGAATACAGAAAATGAGAGAACGACGAGCGTGTATAGAACGCTGCCGGGACAAATACCACAACATCAATGACCTTCCGAAGTGCATCGCACGATGCGAGGCAGAATTTCTTCAAGACTAGCACGACGTTTGCCATAAGTGACTTTTTTCGAGCTGGTTAGGGTTGCTGCTCGCGCTCTGTGCCTCATTTAGCTGAGCACCACGTGGCTCTCCAGCTCCAGGCAGGAGCCGCAGGTAGCAGGCCCGTACCACAATGAAGCTTGCAAGCCTCGCTACGCTTTACCTGGCGGGAGAGCGTAGCCGCCTCCATCACCTAGCTCTCCTCCAACTCGTGATCTGCCAAGACGCCAGGAAATCCCTGGGGAGTGCCAAAGGACTCTCGCGGGCAGTGCATGCTATGCCTAACGCTTGAGATCATTTTTCATACTATCGAGGATGGTCAAATGCTTTCAAAATACCTCGTCTGATTGACAAAAGTTCATGTATCCTGTCCGGCCGTGAACCGGACTCCGATGGCGCTTGGTTTACCAATCCGTTCCGATCCATCAAGGTCATGTGTGAAATTGAAGCATAAATTGGCGATTAGTGAGTGAAATGGGCTCAGAACGCGGAATAATCCGCAAAACTCTCCAACCTCGTACTCAGGTCGAATTGCCAACACTCTGATAAATCAGACCCATTCTGATCTCGCAACCGCAAGCCAACTGATGGCACGCCTTTTGCCTCACCGTGGGGAAGAAATACTGGCGTGGATTTCAGAGACGCGACTCCAGCTTCAGAACGAGGGTGGGAAGTGGTTCGTACGCGTCTATGTGGGAAAAACAGAAAAAGCTTCATCAGATCGTTCCAATGGGCGTAAGGAAATGTTACCGCGAGGGAGGAAAGAGATGGATATGACCGAGTTCCGAAGGGAAAAGGAACACGACAAGCTATTGATCTCCCTCGCCGGGGCTTTCGGTTACCGCGAACGGGACCACTTGTTCATCGTCAGCGAAGGCAATATTTCGATGTCGAACTCACTTTTGACAACCTCTCAGTGGTTATCGAAAATAAGGTGGACTCAGATGAAAGGGGACGGCAGCATGGCAACACCACTCATCCCGTACTCTGGCAGACATACCTGATAGAATCTCAGGCTAATGTTGACCGCCGGCTCAAGCCAGAGAAGCACTTCAGGTATCTGACATTCGGGACCTCTGAGTTCTACACGAAAGATGATTTCGTTCCCGGAGCCGCCAACCCCAACTTCCGGCACATCAAGCTGGCTGACATGATAACGTTCTTGAGGGACTGCCTTCGTCTTCCGCTGAAGAACAAGGAGCGCTTCAACGGCTGGCTGAATGCCCTGGTGATTGAGAAGGCGAAGAGGGACAATGCGATTGACATTCTCTCAGAATACGCGCAGCTCAGGAACCGCTACCTCTTCATCGCGAAGGACATTGATCTCCCGCCCCACAGATTTGCTTTCAACGCCCCGGAACTGGCTTTTCCACTCTTTGCACAAGTGTCTGAAATCTGGAACGACAAAGAATATGACGAGAGATTTGG
>JARRRG010000177.1:0-7017 GCA_037380965.1 Deltaproteobacteria bacterium | reverse complement strand
CCAGAACGTACAGGCAGACGGCATGTTCAAATGCCTCGTGAGGCATGAACTTGCCGACCTTTTTCCGATAGGCCTTGCCAAGCTTTCCGTAGTGATCGTAGTTGGACGTATTGATGCTGAAGATTCCGTTGACCAGGTCTCCGAGCGCTTTCCGGAACTCCGGAATCACGTAGCCCGCCGCGCCCCCGAAGACCGGGGTTACCATTCCACCCTGTCGCATGGACCGGATGATGAGGACCGCGTCCGTGAAATAGGAAACGGGGAACAAGATGTCCGCCTTTGCCATGCGAATTTTCTGGATGAGAGGAGTGACGTCAGTGATGCCCGAGGGATAGCCTTCCTTGAGCGCCACGTCCAGTCCCAGCCGCTTGGCTTCTGCATTCAGGCCGTCCGCTTGGGACGATCCGTAGGCCGTATCCTCGAACACGATTGCGATTCTTTTCAGAGGGCGGCCTACTTTCTTTGCGATTTCCATCGCTTGCTTCACTTGGCCTGCGCCAATAACGGAGGCCTTGGGCACAATTTGAAAAATGTATTTGAATCCCCGTTCAGTCAGCTTGTCCGTGAATGACATGGTCAAAAACGGGACCCGGTTCCGCTCCGTCACCTCGGACGCAGCCAGGCTGAGCGAGCTGGCGAAGCATCCGATCACCGCGGAGACCTTCTGCCGTGAAAGCAATCGCTGGGTCGCAGATCCCGCGGAGGTGGGATCGGAACCTGCATCCACAGGCAGTACCTGGATTTTTGCTCCGTTCAACCCTTTGACGCCGCCGGCATCGTTAATGAACTTCACTGCGATTTCCAGTGCTTCTCGCGATGACTGACCAAACGGCGCGAGCTTGCCGGTCAGAGGCACTACGAGTCCCACTTTCACAGGGGGAGCGGCCAGGGCCGGTGATCCCGGCACCGCCAAAGCCAGTGCCACCATGGCCGCTATTGCAAATAGAACCCACTGACGTGGTTTTCCGATCATGACACCCTCCTTCCTTTGGTTTTCGTCACGCAAACGCTCAATTGCTTGTATGTGAATGAGAGAAGCGGTCACTCGGCTGCAGCTCGGGCAATGACTCGGGCCGGAGCCCCATCGCTCCCGCGTATGGGCAACGGCAGGAACATCGCTTCGATACGTTTACCGGCAAGGGCCCTCAAATTTGTCAGGTGCTCGCTGATAAGCACGCCGTGGGACAGGAGGATTCGATGCACGGGCCAGTTGAACCCGGCCGTACGTCGGTTGTGGGGGAGGTCAACCGTTCCGCAGTCCACTCCGAGAAGCCTTACTCCGCGCTCGACGAGCCATTGAGCTGCATCGGGGCTCAGCGAGTAGTGCTCATCGTACCGCGGTTTATCGAAGAGCTCCCACCATCCCGTGTCGAGGAGGACGCAGTCTCCCCACTGAACAGTCGGCTCCATCCGCTCCAGGTCTTCCTTCGCGATCACGTCATACGGCTCGACCTTCATGCGCCACACCACGCCCGGACCGTAGAACCTCTCGAAAGGCACCTCATCAATGCTCGGACCGTCGGCAACAAAGTGACACGGCGCGTCCACGTGGGTGCCCACGTGACAGACCAACTGCATTTCCGTGAGATTCAGCGGGTCCTCCGGCATTGCCTTGAGTCGCTGGAATCGAGGCGGTGGAAACGCAGGGAAGTAGGCCATTCCCTCATGCAGTGGCTGGGTCAGATCGAGCCATGGACCCCTGCCCGAATCCTCGGCACGCGGCCCGAGATCCATCCAGCCCTGCCACATCTCCCTCATTCCTCATCCTCCTTCGCCAGGTGAGTCCCGCACAGATCTTCGAACCACCTGGCCACGTCCGTATGATCCGCGCCCTTCTCGAGAACCGCGTGCGCGGATGCACAGAGTTCCCGGCAAAGCGCGCTCAGCATAATCGGGGTCTGCGTGTCCTTCGCGAGATCCACCGCGGTGGTCAGATCCTTGAGCATCAGGTCCAGCGCGAAGCCCGAGTTGAAAGCCCGGCTCAAAATGTACCGTTCGAACTTGTTCTCCGTACTGTTGTTGCGGCCTGTGGAAGAATTGATCACCTCAAGCATCACTTCCGGATCGAGCCCAAACCGTTTTCCTACGAGAAACGCCTCCACCGCGCCTACCAGCCCTACCGCGGAGAGCATATTGTTCAGAGCCTTCACCGCGTGACCGGAGCCCAGCCCGCCGGTCCGGAAGATCTTGCTGCCCATGGCCTGGAGGATCGGCTCGCACCGTTGAATTGTCTCATCGGTGCCACCCACCATGATGGCCAGAGTGGCCTCGTTGGCTTTGCCCACACCTCCCGAGACCGGAGCGTCAAGCATTTCAATGCCCTGCCCGGCCAAAATCTCCCCGAGTTGACAGGTTCCCTGGGGAGCCGACGAGCTCATGTCAATGAGCACACCGCCCTTGGGAAAGCTGTCGACGATCCGGTCATCCCCGTTCGCGCCCAGCACTGAATCCCGTACGATCTTGCCGTTGGGAAGCATGGTGACAATGACTTCGCTCTCCGCAGCGAGCTCGGCCAGCGATGCGGCCATCGTGCACGTGTGTTGCCGGCCGAAGGATTCCTGGGCCGCGGGGTCCACGTCACGCGCGATGACCTGAAACCCCGCGGCAATGAGATTGGCAGCCATGGGGCGTCCCATTTTGCCAAGCCCGACAAATCCTATTCTTTTCGGATGCTCCACGTTCGCCACCTCGCTGCTTACTCCTCCATCTCGGCGAATGTCGCCTTCGCGACTCTCAGGCTGTCCATTGCCGCGGGAACCCCGCAATAGATGCATGCCTGAATGAGCACCTCGAGGATTTCCTCTTTGGTACATCCGTTCCGCAGGGCTCCACCCACATGAAGGCGCACCTCATGGGGTCGATTGAGCGCGGTGAGCATCGCGACATTAAGCAGACTGCGGGTTTTGTGGTCCAGCCCGGGCCTTGCCCATGCGGCCCCCCAGCAGTATTCGGTCACCAGTTCCTGCAATTGGCGACCGAAGTCGTCCGGACTGGCGAGAGACTTGTTCACGTACTCTTCTCCCAGCACCTTTTTCCGGATCTCGAGCCCCTTGTTGAATCGGTCCTCGTTCATTCTCCTCCTCCAGTTGACTTATCCATCGGTTGTTCAGATGACTCTGTTCGAAGTACTTCAGTCGCGGCTTTCGCTGCTTTTCGAAGATGCTCGGCACACTGATGCCAGGCCGCGTCAGGATCCCTTTCCAGAAGAGCGTGCACCAGACCGGAAATTTCTTCGGTCGACTGATGCACTCTGCCTGCCTGGGAAAGCGATGTCTGCCTCAAGACATTGACACGGGCCATGAGCGATCGGTGAAACGAATGCAGAACCCGGTTGCCGCTGCCGGAGAACAGGACTTCGTAAAAACGCTTCTTGACGTGCAGGAACCCCTGGACGTCGTTCTCCCGGCTCTTTTGCTCGAGGTCCTTCAGCGCGTCGCCCAGCTCTACCGCGTGCGCCTCGTCCGCGTTGAGTGCGAAGAGGCGTGAGGCAAGACACTCGAGCACCTCACGCACCTGGTAGATCTCTTCCGCGTCCTTGAGCGTCATCCTGGCAACGATCGGGCCCTGGTGAGGGATCGTTGCGACGAGCCCTTCGGCTTCCAGTTGGCGCAGTGCCTCCCTCAGCGAGGTCCTGCTCACGCCAAGCTGTTCGCACAGCTCCCGCTCGAACAACCTTTGACCGGGCTGGAAGTACCCGTCGGCGATCGCTTCCCGCAGCTTCTCAAGGGTCTGTGTTCTGATCGGCGCGGCTTCCCGATGGACTTTGAGTTCTCGTTCCATATGATCCTCGGCCGGCAACCTATCATACCGTATTACCGTATGTCAAGATGTTCATCATATCGTCTCACAGCACCGGCTGTCACTGCCGTTCCGAGCTCCTCGCCGCTCCAGGCAGTGAACCTCTCCACGAGGTTCCATCCGCTGGAGTACCCATGGCTCACGATGCGCGCATGCGCGCTCACGCGCGACTGTCCGCGCGCGTGCTCGAGCACGAGCCCTGAGGAAGGCGAGACCCGTTACTCACCCTGTTACACAATGCAACGTCACGCGGAAAAGCCGCAGAACAGGCTTCTGCCGGCCGTGACATCATCGCTCCGATCCACGTCCGCATTCCACGTGTTACGAACTGCAACATGGAGTCCCAAGCGATTCAGCAGCTCAACAGGGGCATAATTAGTGAACATCACTGCATTTCATCGGCATTGGAGAGGTTGGCACGAGATTTGATCTATAAGGGGGCAAGAAGACACAACGATCACACAAGGAAACCGTTTCACATAATACAAAAAGAACTATCGGAAGGAGGTTTGAGCCATGCAAACCCAGGATTATCGAGAAGAGCAATTCGAGGCAAGGGCAAACCAGCATACGCCCGAAGTGGAAGAGACCGACCGGGAAGCGCCCCAGGAGAGGCAACCGGATACGGACGGTCTGCTGTCCGAGCAGGAGGTGAACGAGCTGGTCTTTGCGGCTCAGGTTGAAACCGAGCTCCGGTCCGTTTATCCATGCGAAGTGGTCATGCTCCACGACGGAATAGTCACCGTGGACGTGGACGCTCCTCTGCTTCAGGAGGCCCGTCTGGTCGAAGAGTTCAATAGGGCGGCTGAAAAGATCTCCGGAGTGAAAGAGGTCCGGGTGCACATTCTCCCCACGAGCATCTATGGGTTGGGCTAAGGCAGGCCGATTACCCCCTGGGACGCATTATTTCGAGCCGTTGCATACCGATTGCCCCGAGGAAGCCTGGACAGTGGAAAAGGCATTCCCGGGGCAATCGTTGCCTTTCGGATAATTTCGCACTACCGGCACACCGCGCGGCTGCGATCCGTGAGCTGACAATTATGGAACAAGATTGGATGCTTCTGCTGAAATTCCGCGGCAGGATCGGCTATGCGGTCAGTACCCGCTCGGGGCGGGATCAAGCACGAGCCGCCACAAAGGTCCATTTTCCGCGCTGATCGAGGGAAGCGGCTTTATTGGTCGCTCAAACCGACAGGCGGCCGCTCTTCCTGCTCTTGCGCGGCTTTGTGAGCCGCGGCCGCGCCGATCTTTTCCAGAAGCTCCTCGATCTGTGCGGGCTTGATGAGATAATCGAATGCTCCGCCCTTCACTCCTTCGATAGCGGTTTCCGTCGCGGCATGACCAGTGAGGAGTATCACTTCGGTGAGCGGCCACATCATTTTGATTTCACGCAGGGTTCCGATGCCATCGATTCCCGGCATGCGCACGTCGAGGATCACCCGAAACTTCAATCGTTCCGCCAGTATTTGAACGAATCCTCGTTCGTCATCGACCAGCAGAATGCTATTGGTCATCAACTCTTCTCCTCCGTGTTGCGATTCTTCACGATTCAGGCGCCTGTTTCAGGTTCACTCCCGGGGGTGCTGCGAACGGAGGAGGTGGATCCTCCGAGCTTCTCTGCATACGCTTTCCTGAGGGTCGCGAGGAGCTCCTCGATGCCCAAAGGTTTTTCGAGGCATGCGAACGCGCCGAGCGCGCGGGCTTCCTCTTCGTCCTCGATCCAACTATGTCCGGTCAGAACAACGACCTGAATCTCAGGATGGTTTTTCTTCATTCGCCTGAGGATTTCTATGCCGCTCATGTCAGGCATTCGCAAATCCACGGCCATCACGTCCGGCGCGGTTTCCTGAATGAGCCGCAGGGCTTCTTGTCCGGTCACGGCAGTCATGGGCTCGACATTACGCTTCCTCAGCCGCTGAGCAAGGGTCCGAATGAACCCTTCCTCATCGTCTACCAGGAGAACCGTGAATTCGGTCATTAGCCAACCTCACAGGATGATGAGACTTTCAACTTCGACCCTTGGCGCTTGCCACGAAACGCCATGGCCCAGAACGTACGGATTCAGACGGTCCCAAGACTTCGACCGTCTGCGCTCGACCGGCGATGGGTCGCGGATCAGGGGGACGCACCTAGATGAGATCCCTCTTAAAGACTACGGTGAACCAGCCCGGTGCCTCTCTGAGCACGATCCATCCGTGGATGTCCTTGACACTTTCCTGCAAGTCCTTCCACCCGGGCGACGCGGCCAAGCGCAGGTTGTCCCTGCGTGAATTCTTGGCTGTACGCGGCGACGAGAAATCCACCATGAGCTCGCCATTCTCATTGCGCAGAGGTCGAATGATCAGAGTGCCGTCGGTTCCTGCAGTCCGGGTAAGGAAGTCTATGCAGTCGAAAAGCACCATCTGGACCTTCAACGGATTCGCCACAATGATCAAGGGCCGGTCTTCTCGGATTGTCTCGAGCGTCACCCCCTTCCCTCGTGCCGTCGGCTCGGAAAGATACGCCAAAATTTCCAGCAACTCATTGAGGTCCAGCTCGGAGGCGGGCTCATCCGGTCCCCGGGCAAAGGTATTGAGCCGGGTGGCGAGCTCCGCGCTGCGCACTACCTGTTCGTCGATCGCGGACAACCCGCGAGAAAACATCTCCTTCTCCGGAAAATCGTTTTCGTCGGTAGTGGAAAGGAAATCCTGCAAAAAGTCTGCATGTTCCTTAATGGTCGCCAGGGCGTTTCTCAGCTCGTGCATAACACCCTCGGTAATTCGTGCCAAGAAGTCCGCCCCGCGTACCTGTATGTCATTCACGTTGTCCCTCCGGCGCTCTCACATGCGCACCAAGGAGAGACGATCCCGGTTGCGCGGATTTCGTTGGTAATCGGTCCGCGCTTCCGGGAATCGTTTCTCGATGTCAGCCGAGGCCGTAGATGGTTTCGGGAAGGATGTGCACACGGACATCCTTTACTCCCGGCACCGAGGCTGCCGCCTTCTTGAACTTCTCGACCAGTTGTTTTTCCCAAAGGAGCGGTGCCTCGACATCCGCGGTAACGATCCCATTGTCAGCGGTGACTGAGACACATGGATATACCGCGGTTAGCTCGGCCTCGACCTGCGCGGCGAGGATGAGATCGTTCAAAGCGTTTTGAAATTCAGGTGTTACCGCAAAACCGGGTGACTCCGCAGTACCACAGATTCTTTCCCTTGCCTCTTCTTCGGTTATCTCGGG
>JARRRG010000176.1:0-5311 GCA_037380965.1 Deltaproteobacteria bacterium | reverse complement strand
GTCAAACTCCCCTGAGGCAAGCCTGCCCCTCATTCTAAAAGGTCTTGTGAGGGTGGGGCCTGAATTCACGTCATAGGAAAGGATTTCATCGGGAATTCCGGTCGCTTCTACCAAGTTCTTCAGTCCTGAGGGGACCCAGAAAGCTATTACGGCTGAGGGAAAGATCCTTCTGATTTCCCGGGCCGCGGGGAAGCTCATGACAGTGTCCCCTACCCAATTTGTTCCCCTGACAACAATGCGAGAAGGAATGGAGTGACGCTTGGTATCAGGCTTCGTTCTGAGCGTGGGGGGATAACACGGCAAGAGGTTTCACGTCCTTCCGTCGACTAGGTTTTCTTTTGAATTTTCGGTGCATCCAGAATCCTTGCTCAGGATACTCCCGCAGCCATTTCTCGAAGATCATGTGGAAGCGTTGCGACATGAGAGTCACATCTCTCATCCTGTCTCCAGTGACGGCAACGGGGATCTCCTCTCCAAACTCGCAGCAATATGTGCCATCCTCCCTGCGAACCCCCCTTAAGGGGATGACACAAGCCTCACCTTCGATGGCGAATCTGGCAAAGATCCCATTGGACAAGGTCTTTCTCCCGAAAAAATCTACCCATACGGGCCTCGTATCATCGCCTCGCTGATCGGCCAGTACCACCACCAGTTCTCCGGACCGCAGGGCGCTGATCACATGATGAACGATGCCACGATGAGGGAGAGTGGTCAGCCCGCTCTCGCTGCCCCCTCTTCTAAAAATCATCCACCTGTTGACAAATCTGTTCGGCACCGGCGTGACGACAAGGCTTCCCTTTGTTCCCAGGAACCGGCTCATAGCGGCCAGGACTTCGAAACTTCCGAAATGAGCCATGACCACGAAGATTCCGCGGCGTCCGGGAGCCCAGGCCGCGTTGAAATTCGTCTGGCCCCGGAGCACTATCTTTTCCGCCAACTGGTCATGGCTCCAACGCCTGAGCCGAAAAAACTCTACTGAGAGCATTCCCAGAGGTTCGAAATTTTTGAGGGCAAGCAGCCGTATCTGCTCAGGAGTTCTTTCTCTCCCAAAAGCAATGTATAGGTTCTCTATTGCCACGGCGCGACGATCGGACGCGAAGACATACATCACACGGCCGAAGAAGCGTCCCAACGCCAGTGCAGTCTGATCTTCAGGTATCAGACAGATGGCTTCTTCAGCGAACCGAAAAACGAGGTAAACGATGTATTCTAAGAATATCCCCAGATACATCCGGAAACCGCTGTTCACGCCCCCAATCATCCCTCCCCTCCGAGAGCCAGTGGCCGAAACCACTCGGAACCGGTCTTTAACCGTCTGCACTGCCAGACCACCCTGCGGGTTCTAGAAACACCCCTAATCGCTCATGAGCCTTTTTCCTGCTGATCCAAATGGATCGCTTCGTCAATGAGCATGATCGGTATGTCATCCTTGATCTCATATTGCAAGCGACACGCTTGGCAGATAAGCCCGTCACCTTTTTCAGTGAGTATCAAGTCCCCCTTGCATTTGGGGCAGACTAATATCTCCAACAATTTTTCGTTCACTGCCATGGTACACCTGCGTGCGAGAGCCGAGGTCGGGTCTCGCTGTGACGCCGTTAAGATCACGGTTGCGGAGATTAACCACAGGCCGTAGCACACCACCGTCCAGATCCTTAACTAACCCGCCGGTGGTTACTCTATATAACGAGGTCGTCCTCGGGTGCAAGTCCCTCTGAACGGAAAGACATTTCATGAGCCACCGAAGGGAACAGCGCAATCCCCCAATGGCCATGATATACGAGCATTACAAGATAAAGATGTATCTTCCTCCGTGGCCGAGACACGCAATGCGTCCGTGGAACGATCAAAATGTGGGGCGATATCCAGGCCCATGACTGGCGATCAATGAGAAACTTCTTCGTCCCATGGAGGAATAATCATCATTTGGCCGGGCATTGCTGCAAGGCCTCCCTCTTTCACCTCGCCGAACCCGATCACGTGTCGATCCGATCCCCGCACATATGACTGAACAAGCAGGTGAGGCCGTCCGCCCTGGATGCTTGTGGCCAATACCAACGACTCCTCTTCTTCACCAGTTCGTGAATCCACGATACGGCCGCACGTAACCATGGTTACCGCGAACGCATGCCTCTCAATAGCTTGCTGTTTCACAAACTCGACCAATGCGCTTTTCTGTTTGTTATTCTTGAACGGCAAGAGAATCGGGAACATTCCATCCATGGTGTGGAGCACAGCGGTGGGAAGATGAGTACCCTCTTCAAGAAGGGTCTTGCGGGCCACGGAGAGTATTTCCCGCGCCGCGTCGATAACGGACTGATGGACGACAATCATCGTGGGAGACTCGACAGAAAGGATTCCGGACTCTCAGAGGAGTTCCAAATCCCGACAAGAGGGCGTCAACTCGTGACCGAACGCCGGTTTTCAGCTTGCGGAGCCCGACCTCTTGTACCAATAATTAGTCTGACGCGCAAACGAAACCGTTCACGTTTTTCACCCCCGTCACGGAAGCCCGGAGGGGGGTCTCGCGTTTTGCGGGCTCGAGCTCGAGCAAAAAAATGCGTTACCATTTCGTGCAAGAGGCGTAAACTCCCGTTCCGAGCGCGAAAGGATCTTTCCATGGCACGTCACTCCAGGTCGAAAAGCCCCCCGATCAACGTCTGGGCATTGAGCATTCTCGTGCTTCTGGCATTTGCAGTTACCAGCATTGTCTGGATTAAGGTTGAGAAAGCCGGAGGTCCAAGGGTCTCCGTCACAAAAGAATCAACGCACTCCGGGCCCTCCGAGCGATCGATCCAAAGGGTCGGCATCGGGACCTTTAACATACGAATGTTTCCGTGCAACCGGAACTGCGCCTGCATGAAGCGGTACAACTATGGGAGGTGCAGGAGCAGCGGGGCACCCAGAACGGATTTGAGAAGATTGGCTGACACCATACGAGGTGTTGATCCGGATATCATGGCAGTGTGCGAGATACTCAATCCCAAACGATTGAAGCGATTCGCACGTGAAAAACTGGGCCCGACATGGAACGCGGCCTTTGCCGAGCCGGGGGATCCTCAGAAGGTGGGCTTCCTCTACAATGGCTCAGTGGTGACTCTCTTGGATCGCAGGGTGTTCACCGAGCTGTACACAAAACTGGTTCCCCGCGAGCATTCTCGAGGCTGTGTTCCGGCTCGCAGGGCTCTCCGCCCGGCCTTTGCCTGCCGATTCGAGGTCAAGGGCACGTCATTCGATTTCTATGCTGTGGTAATTCATCTGAAGGCAGGAGCCTGCGGCAGTGTGCGCAGAGCCCAGTGGAGAATCATGGAAGGGATCGTGGAGGAACTGGCTGCCGAAGAGCAAGATATCCTCATCCTTGGAGACTTCAACGAGTATCGACGCAAAAAAAGAGATTTTGGCGAGTTTTGCAAAATCACGGGGTTTACTCTCGTGACAGGGAGCATTCCCTGTACCAAGCTCTTCAAGAGAAAAGGCGTGACCCTGGACAATATACTGGCCTCACCCGCGGTAATTGCCTCTTTTGTGAGCGGCTCCGCCCGGGTCGGCGGCGCGTGTGCAAAAAGTTGCACGAAAAACCGGTACTGGAAGGCTTATCTGAACAGAGTCTCCGATCACTGCCCCGTGGTAGCGGAATTCCGGACAGATGCTCCCTGACTTTTGCCAAACACGGGCACGCCGGATGACAACTGCGTCTTTTAGCCGCCCAATGGCCACAGGCTATAAAGGGGGACGCAGTGCTATCGGCCCGCTCTGTGGTTTTTCATAGCCTCGGTCACGTCAATTGGGAATCGGGGGGCGAACAACTGTTCGATCACCTCAAGGCTGACCGGGCAGCCGGAAGTGACAGCAACTGTTGGACGTCGCACGGGAGCGCAAGCATCGATCGACACTGACCTGGTTCATTCGTGCTGTCCTGTATTCCAGCCCCTCGAGGCTGGGCTTATCATTGAGCACCCCACTGGTATTTCTTGGTCCTCAAGGGAAATTGAGTCTCATCCGAGGTAGTTTTGAGGGAGCTCCGGGAAGTACCTGCCGGTAGGCCCCACTTCATTTTCTTTCGCCTTTCGTTGGACTCCCGGCTCGGGGGAGCAACCGCGGTTCCTACTGGTTGACTTACCGTGGTTACCGGAGCGGTCGGCACATCTGCGACAATGAAGTTCGCTCGGATAAGGACGCTTTGCGCCTTCATTTCATCAGGAAACGGCGGAAAGGGCTCGGCTGACCGTATTGCGCGAATCAAGGATCGGTCCATCTGGGGATTTCCGGAGCTTCCAACCAGCTTGACCGAATCGAGCTCCCCGCTTCGTTTGAGCGTGTAATCGATCCTGACTCGACCTTTGACCGCTCCCCGAACGTTAAGATCCAGCGGGGTCTTCCAGGCCTTCTCGATGGCGTCTCTCGTCAGAAGGGTATAGTCGTTGAGGACTTTGCTGCGAGTCGAACGGTCCACCACCACCGGTGTCGCCGCGGTGGTAAAAGAGTCTGAGGCCGCCGCCAGAAGTGTGCAACCCAGCACGAGTACCAGTGCCGCTAGAATACTCTTTTTCATGTCACCTCTCTCCTGTTCTTATGCCTGAATCTCGTTGCGCCTCAACCGGGACAATTGCTCGCAAGCTTACCCAGAGGACCGTGAGGATTCCAAACAAGTACAGTGCACTTGTTGGCAAAGCGCAAGTTTCGCTTGAGGACTCCGTACCAATACGGACTCGCGAGGTCAAGAGAAAAAACCGGGACTCTGCCAGGAGAGGCCTCCACACCACGCCTGGCCTGACGGAAAAAAATCCATTCCTCGTTTTCGATGAAGTGGCCGACAGAGCAGAAGGACGAGCGAGAGATGATTTAGCACGTTAACTGCCATCCCTTATTACCTATGACTTCTCTATAAATAGCCGATGACTGTTGAGACCGTGTTTTCCCTGAGCCGTCGGTTCAGAGTCGTGGACAAGCGGCAACGAGTCTCAAATGAGATGTCGTGACTCTTGTCATGTCCGAACCCAAGCGTGTGCCGGCCTTTTGCGGTCGATGATAGATGCCATAACGCGGTGGAGGTGATCTTCGTAAGGTGAGAACAGACCGGTATCATCGAGGCGGACGGAACAGGGGATCTGGGAAGCGGGCTCTCAGTTACGCGGGGATTTCGAGACTGTTTGTGATACGGTCAATCAGAGGTGACACATTGGCGGACTCTCGGAGGGAAGGTCCTATCCGGCAGCACTTCTCTTTGACGGGGATTCAAAGCTTTCAAATGGGCCGGATGCAGGGAGGCCTCTTTTCAGGATCGCATGGCAACCGATTTGGGGTCGACCGA
>JARRRG010000175.1:0-7062 GCA_037380965.1 Deltaproteobacteria bacterium | reverse complement strand
CCCTGGAACGAGACCTCATCGACAAGGATTCCATTGTGTCTCAGACCGGCTTTCTGCGGTTGCAGGAAAGACTTCGGACTCTTTTTCACAGCTCGAGCCTGGTTGCGGGTGTAGCCGCGATCCAGGACGAACGAGTGCTGCTGCTGAGCACGGGTCGTGAGATTACCCATAACTGCATCTTTGGCGACTCGCACCATGCCCCGAAGAGCTACTTCGAGGGTTCCGTGTTCTATCGCTCGGTGATGGAAGACTCAATCATGATAGTCCGGGACCTGACGGACGAACCATCTCCGGCCCCCGCAGACGAGGAGCTGATCCGCGACGGATACAGGTCCATCCTGGTTGCTCCGTTGAAGTACCAGGATGAGCCTCTCGGCACGCTCATTCTCAAGTCACCGATTCCGGGCGAGTTCGGCCCCACGACCGTCATGCTTGCGGAACAAATCGTTCCCTTATTCTCGATGGCACTCAAGCGTGCCCTCGACGAGCTGAACAGCAATGTTCAGCGCGTCATCAAGGAAAAGTGCACCGCGGTGCACCCCTCGGTCGAATGGCGCTTCCAGCAGGTAGTGTACGATCACCTGGAGACCCTGCATAAGGGAGAGGCATCGGATCTCGAGGCAATCGTGTTCAGGGACGTTTACCCGCTGTACGCTGCTTCGGACATCCGGGGTTCGTCCGACGAACGCAACAACTCTATCCAGGCGGACCTGTCCGACCACCTGCGACTGGCTCTCGACATCGTGAGCTCCGCGAGCGAAGCGAGATCTCTCCCCATACTCCATGAGCTGGGTCATCGTATCGGCGGCGAAGCGCGGCGCATCGAGAGCGGGGTGAGCTCCGGGGACGATATGTCGGTGATTCGGTTCCTCCGCGGCGAGTTGGAACCGGTATTCCCTATACTTCGAGAGTTCGGTCCCCGCGTCGCGGAAGCGATCCAAGCCTATGAAGGTGCTCTCGAACCGATGATGGGAACGGTCTATCGCAAACGCAAGGTCTTTGAGGAGAGCGTTTCGCGTTTCAACGAGCGGCTGTCGGGATACCTGGATCGGGAAGAGGCAGAAGCGCAGGCTGTCTTTCCTCACTATTTCGACAAGCATCAGACCGATGGAATCGATTACCTCATCTACTTGGGCGCATCCATGGTCGAAAACGGTGAATTCGATCCGCTCTATGTGAGAAATATGCGTCTCTGGCAATTAATGGTGGCCTGCGGGATTGCCTGGCACGCGGAGCAGCTCAAGAGCGTTCTGCAGGTCCCGCTCGATGTCACGCATCTCATTCTCGTGCACAACACTCCTCTGTCCATTCGTTTCCGTTTCGACGAGAAGCGGTTCGACGTGGACGGAGCCTATGACGTCGCGCATGAGATCGTGCGGTCACGCATAGACAAAGCCATGGTCAGAGGAGGAAAGGAGCGGCTCACTCAACCCGAAAAGATCGCGATTGTCTATTCCCGTCCCGAAGAGGCACGGGAGATGATTCGCCACATCGACTTCTTGCGAACAGAGGGCTACCTCAGGGGAGATGTCGAATCGCTGGAGCTCGAAAATCTTCAGGGTGTGCAGGGGCTTAAGGCCCTTCGGGTGGCCGTGAATCTCGAGTCAACCGCGCTTGCTCGACGGGCACAGGGTCCGGACACTCTATGACCCCACCGCGTGTCGGTGACCTGGGGCTTTGATTTCCATGCGGGGCAAGGGGTGCCGCGGGCGAGAGGGGATTCGGAGAGAACTCCTCCCGAGCCAATTACCAGCGAGACCGTTGGCCTCCTCCGCCATCGCGCCTGCCCGCGTCTCTTCTCGGACGAGCCTCGTTCACTTTCATGCTTCGCCCCCGATAGTCTTTCGCGTCCAGCTCTTCAATTGCGCGCATGCCCTCTTCGCGATCGGCCATCTCGACAAAACCGAACCCTCGCGAGCGGCCGGTAAACTGATCGAGGATAATTTTGGCTGAATCGACCCGGCCATATCCTTCAAAGAGCTCTTTCAGTTCGTCCTCGTTCATGTCGAAGGACAGGTTCCCACAATAGATGTTAATTCCACCCACGCTTCCGCTCCTTTTCTAAAATGCACCCTCAGACAGAACTTCAGGGTGCGTTGACAAGCAAGGGTGCTCCGTAATGACCGGGATGATCCGACTGAGATGATTCGGGGGGGTGTCCTCGGCCCGGGCGCCTCTCTCCTAAGATCTTAAAGCTTGCATCACGCCCGTGGTCCAGATCGGCCGGCAGGGGAAATACAAGTAAGAACTTGCCATTACCTATAGAGAAGTCATTATGGCTTGTCAAGGAATTTTGCTGTGACGGACGGACCGCCGGTCTCGAGTCGGTCGCCATTTCGGACGGTTACACAACCTGTAGATTCCCATTGAATCAGTACGGAATGAATATCCTCAGATGTGCCATGATCAAGTGCAAAGCCCTGACGTGCGCGAGCGTGAACTCCTCCGGTCCAGCCGGGGGGCGATGGGGACGGGACTTGAGATGTTCCCCTCATCGTTTGGATGCCTCGACTTGATGCTCCCTGGAGCTGCAACTAATCGGTTGACAAGCCAGCTCAGCTTGTACTAGTGTTAGGGCACGGAAAGAAACAGCGTAATAAGCCTCTCACAGAATGTTTGGCTCAACTCGCCGGTGGAGCTCTCCTGCTCACGAGGAATGGCGAAGAGGGGGTCACGTGGGCAAGCTTGCAAGGCGGGTGTATACTGGCCGTCGACGCCCAATCCAGCTCTTCGGTTCAAAGCGAGACATTTTGTAGGCCGTCGCAAACTCCCGCTTTCAGTCAGATCAACCTGGAGGGAGCTGACAGAAGTAGATACCCAAACGGAGACCTTCGCGGTTTTGCACCAATTCCCTTGACCGGGGCCTACTGAGCGAGAGATGACGGCAGAATTTGTTCACCAGGATGCTTGGTGTGCGAATCTGTTTTCTCCTCGCTCTGTGCAATTCCGGAAGGACGAGAACTGCGCTCACACAACCGCAGGTTCATTCTCAGAACTCCGAGGGATCCACAGAGAGCCGTGGCCGCGGCATGCAAATTGTGCGAGCCAGACGAGAGCACAATCCGGCAACGTCCAACATTTGCGCCACCGTTCCCTGGGGATCTGAAAGCCTGACGGCGCGGCTGAAGTCAGGGCTGGCAACTTCTCCCGGGTGCTTCATTCAAAGCCGATACATCTACCGTCGCAGCCGGTACGGCGGGCGTAAGGCAGGTTCAAGTAGCGATGGTCATGAGGCGGGATACCGAAGAGCATCATATGACCACCAGACCCGGCAAGGAGACAGGATTTTCGTCCTCTTCTGCCCAACCGCTCTCACCGACTCCGTGGCTCCCTGTGAGCAGTATCGCGGATATTAAGTACCGAAGACAAGAGGGGACCCATGAAACGCAAGCGTCTCGTTGACCTGAGCATCACCATAGAAGATGGCCTTCCCAGCGATCCTCCCGAGATGATTCCGAAGATAGAGTACGTCGATCACGAGAAGGGTGCGGAACAGATGAAGCAGTTCTTCCCCGGCGTCAAGAAGGATCAATTGCCGGGAGGTTTAGGTTGGGCCCTTGAGGTGCTGACCCTCACAACTCACAGCGGCACGCATCTCGACTCCCCCTATCATTATCATCCCCGTATGGACAAAGGGAGTCCCTCTATGACCGTTGATGAGATCCCTCTGGAATGGTGTTTTAATGACGGAGTGCTCCTCGATTTTCGTCACAAGGACGACGGGGAGCGAATCACGGCGAGAAATCTGGAAGAGGAATTGGATCGAATCGAATACGAGATAAAGCCGCTGGACATAGTATTGATACAGACAGGAGCTGACGCAGCCTGGGGTACGCCGGAATACCTGCTGAAAGGACCGGGAATGGACCGGGAAAGTACCTTGTTCCTTACTGAGAAAGGCGTGAAGGTGACCGGGATCGACGCGTGGAGTTGGGACCGACCCCTTCCTTTTATTGCCAAGGAGTTCGCGGAGATCGGAGATCCCAAAGTCATCTGGGAAGCCCATTTCTCCGGAATCGAAATCGGTTTTTGTCATATGGAGAAGATGGCAAACCTTGCAGCTATCGGCCGGCCGACCGGATTCACCGTCTGTTGTTTTCCGGTGAAGATAAAAGGGGCCAGCGCGGGCTGGACGAGGCCGGTGGCCATTGTAGATGAGGACGAGTGAGTAGCCGATGCAGCTCAACCGATTGTGATGGGTTGAGTGCCGCGGCCCATCATGTCGAGCGGGACTGCAGCCGGGTTTCCGAGCGAGCCAACGCCCATGCTTAAAGGAACGCAGATCACGAAGCACTTCGGCGGACTCACCGCGCTTTCGGAGGTCGATTTCGAAGTGCGAGAAAGTGAAATTGTGGGGCTCATCGGCCCCAACGGCTCCGGCAAAACCACACTCTTCAATGTAATTTCAGGCCTTTTCAGGCCCGACTCGGGCGTGATCACCTTCGAGGGCCGCCGAATAAGCGGGCTGGCGCCGCATAAAATTGCGACCATGGGCATTGGCCGCACCTTTCAGATTGTGCGACCCCTGATGGATCTGAGCCTGCTCGAGAATGTAACCGTTGCTGTTCTCTATGGCCGAGAGGGGATCCACGAGATGAAGCCCGCCCAGGAACGGGCCGCGCTTATCCTTGAATTCGTCGGCCTGGGCGATAAGATGCATTCCTTACCCGGGCACCTTGTGCTGGAAGACCGTAAGAGGCTTGAAGTGGCCCGCGCGTTGGCTTCGAGCCCCAAAATCATCCTGTTGGATGAGGTGTTCGCCGGCCTGAATCCAACAGAGATCAAGGGAGCGGTGGACCTCACGTTCAAGATCCGAGACGAATACGGAGTGACGATCTTCATGATAGAGCATGTCATGAAAGCTATCATGGGAACCTGCTCGCGGATAATGGCCCTGTCCCACGGTGTGAAGATCGCGGATGACGAACCACAGGCTGTGGCGAATAATCCCGAAGTGATCGATGCCTACCTGGGGGCGACCTATGCTGGAAATTGATCGCCTTGTGGTTCGTTATCAGGAGCTCAGGGCGCTTCGAGGCGTCTCCTTGAAGGTGGAGGACAGGGATCTCGTGGCTCTGATCGGATCCAACGGCGCGGGGAAGACGACGCTCCTGAACGCGGTCTCCGGTCTGGTAACGGTCGCGGACGGCGCGGTTACCTGGCAGGGAGAGTCGTTGCTTGGCTTGCTCCCGGACGAAGTCTGCCGAACAGGTATTATTCAGGTACCAGAGGGGCGGAAACTCTTTGCCAAGATGACGGTAGACGAAAACCTGGAAATCGGAGCATACGCCCCGGCTGCGCGGACGAGGCTCAAGGAGAGCCGAAGTCAGGTCTTTGACCTCTTCCCGAGGCTTGCCGAGCGCCGGAGCCAGCTTGCCGGCAGCCTTTCCGGGGGAGAGCAGCAGATGCTCGCACTGGGCAGGGCCTTGATGGCTGGGCCGAAATTGCTCATGCTGGATGAGCCGTCACTTGGACTCGCGCCTATCACGGCCGCGGAAATATTCCGCATCGTGACGGATCTCAACCAAGGAGGGTTGACGCTGCTCCTCGTTTCTCAGGAGGTTCTCCAGACATTGTCTATTGCACGGTACGGATATCTGCTGGAAAACGGAACCGTAGCTCTGTCGGGACCCGCTGACCAACTCCTTGAGGACCAGCGGGTTAAAGAGTCTTACTTGGGTCTTTAGGTCCACCTCCGGTGGCATCGATCCACTGGATATTAGCAAGGAGGGATTGAGTATGAGAAGAGGCTTTTTCAAAGAAGTTTTTGTTGTGGCCTTGATCGCGGGGCTGTTTCTGGTGCCCGGCATCCAAGGTCTGAGCAATGCCGATGAGAAGCCGATCATAATCGCAGGATCTCTCCCCCTCACCGGCAAGTTCGCGGAGACCGCGAAATGGATAGAGCGGGGAATGAAATTTTGGGCGCAGGAGGTCAACGCGAAAGGTGGTCTGCTCGGACGAAAGGTGGAGTTCAAAATCTATGACGACGAGTCGAATGCGAACAAGGCGGTGACCTTTGCCGAGAAAGCGATCACCGTTGACAAAGCGGATCTCCTCTTCGGCGGTTATCCGGGCACCGCGGCCCGTGCGGTGATGCCGGTTGCGGAGAAGCACAAGTATGTGTACGTCTCGATGGGCGGTCACATGAAGAGCTTCGAGCAAGGGTTCAAGTTCAGCTTCGGAGGTCCTCCCCTGATGGGTGAGTGGTGGTATGAAGGGTTCTTCCAGTGGTTGTCCAGCCTACCCCCGGAGAAACGCCCGAAGAGAGCGGCCGTGTACACCATGAATAACCCGATCGGCGCCTCCTTGAAGGCCAGCTTCCACAAGTGGCTGAAAAAGTTGGGGATAAAGTTGGTCATCGACGAGAAATACAATCTTCCGCTGCCTGACGCCACTCCCCTCGTCGTCAAGGCCAAGCAGATGAACTGCGACATTCTCTTTTCCAATGGTTTCTTTGCCGACGGCGTGATGACGATCCGTGCCGCGAAGGCGCTGGATTATAACCCGAAGGCGATCGTTCAGGGCGTAGGCTCCGTGATACCGGCCTGGGTCAAGGAACTCGGCCCGGATGGGAATTATGTATTTTCCGGGACCGCCCTGCACAGCAAGCTCAACTATCCGGGGAACAAGAAGTTGAACGCCTACGTCAAGAAGAAATACGGCCTGCCCGGGTATCCCGTCTATTTCGGATTCGGCTACGCCTGGATGCAGACATTGGCGCAAGGGGTTGAAGGAGCCAAAAGCCTCGACCAGACAAAGATCCGTGACTGGCTGAAGTCTCATACCGTCAAGACGATTGCAGGCCCGCTGAAATTCGACGTTCGAGGACTGCCCAGCCCCATCAATTTCTGCACGCAGGTCCTTAACGGGCAGGTCGAACTGATCTGGCCGAAAGACATTCGAACCGCGAAGCCCGTGTACCCCAAGCCACCCTGGAAGAAGTAAGGGTATCGAACATCGGGCTTTTCATGGTGGTTCGCTGCTCGGTTCACGCGTCATCGGGCGGGCTCGAGTGCCTGGCCGATGACGAAGCGCGGGCGTGTGATCCGCGTCTCCGCATCG
>JARRRG010000174.1:0-5333 GCA_037380965.1 Deltaproteobacteria bacterium | reverse complement strand
GAAACCGGGGCTGAGATATATTATGCTGAAATGAGTTATCTCGCCTTTTGCATTCGCATTGAACATTGTAGTGGAGGTGCTGATGGTGTCTTCCGGAAATGGTCCGAGGATTCTTCTGGCTAAGCCCGGTCTCGACGGACACGACCGCGGGGCAAAGGTCGTTGCCCATGCCCTGAGAGACGCCGGATTCGAGGTCATCTATACGGGGCTCCATCAGACGGTCGAAATGATCGTTGAGACAGCCATAGAGGAAGACGTTGACGTGATCGGGCTCTCCATCATGTCTGGTGCGCACATTCCAATCTGCGAAAAACTTACTAACCTGCTCAAAGAGAAGAAAGCAGACGACATCATGGTCCTCGTTGGAGGAGTCATACCCGGCAAAGACATCCCACGGCTCAAACAGATGGGCGTCGCGGAAGTATTCCCGGGAGGTACGGACATAGATGCTCCGGCGACCTTTATTCACGAAAAATTCGGTCGAGCCGAGCACTGATTTACTGAGGGGGACATTATGCAAAGTACCGTCAGCCTATACCGGCCGCTGAATCATGTCCGTGTCGTGACGGCAGCCTCGCTGTTCGACGGACATGACGCGGCCATAAACATCATGCGCAGGGTTCTTCAGGCCACAGGCGCGGAGGTGATCCATCTCGGGCACAACCGCTCAGTATCCGACATTGCGATCGCAGCCGTGCAGGAGGATGCACAGGCCGTAGGCGTGAGCTGCTACCAGGGCGGACACATGGAGTTTTTCAAGTACCTGGTTGATCTGCTCAAGGAGCACGGCGCGGATCACATCAAGATCTTTGGCGGGGGCGGCGGGGTCATCGTGCCTCAGGAAATTCAAGAGCTTGAAGCATACGGGGTCACAAAAATTTATAGTCCGGAGGATGGACAGAAGCTCGGACTTCAAGGGATCATCAATGATTTTATAGAACGGAGCGATTTCGCCACCACCAATGGGAACCTGAACGGCGACCTCGCGGACCTTACAACCCGCAACTGGCTTCTCATAGCGAACACCATCACAACGGTTGAAGTGGCCAAAGCGTCCGAAAACGGGAACCTGCCGGCTATTGTATCGGCGCTCCAGCAGAAGGCCAACGACCGTCCCGTCCCGATCGTCGGAATCACGGGAACCGGCGGGGCCGGCAAGTCTTCACTCACTGACGAGATCGTCATCAGATTTCTCAATGACCAAGAAGACAAAACCATAGGGATCATCTCGGTGGACCCCACGCGTCGCAAGACCGGCGGCGCCCTGCTGGGTGACCGCATCCGGATGAATTCTATCGACAGCGAACGAGTCTACTTCCGATCGTTGGCCACGAGAAATGTGGGGACCGAAGTCCCGGATCACTTGAAGGAAGCGATCGAAGTGCTCAAGGCCGCGGGTTTCGACCTGATTATCATAGAGACCGCAGGTATTGGACAGGGTGATGCCGCGGTAGTCCCGCTCGTTGACGTATCCCTGTACGTCATGACGTCGGAATTCGGTGCTCAGAGTCAGCTCGAAAAGATCGACATGCTCGATTTTGCCGATATTGTTGCCGTGAATAAGTACGACCGGCAGGGGTCGGACGACGCGATACACGATGTTCGGAAACAAATGCAGCGCAATCGGCTGCAGTTCCACAAGTCCCCCGATGAGTTCCCCGTGTACGGCACCATCGCGTCGCGATTCAATGATGACGGGGTGACATCCCTTTACGTCGGGCTCGTTCAAGCCATCAACGAAAAGACCGGGCTGCAATGGACCACCCGGTTCGCCGCCAGACCCGACAAGAAGCCCTCCTCGCGAACTATCATCATACCTCCGGAAAAATCTCGGTACCTCTCCGACATCGCGGATACGATTCGCAGATATCACACGTGGGGTGAAAAACAGGAAGAACTGGTCCGCCGCATCTGGCAACTGGACGCCGCGTACCGGGCTCTCAGAGAAAATGGTGCCGGCGAGGAATCGGAAGCTCTTCGGCAGATCAAGGAGGCTCAGGATTCCATCGAACGGCAGCTTGACCCCCGGGCACTGCGTCTCGTGGGCGAATGGGATGAACTCAAGGCCCAGTATTCAGCGGAGGAATTGAAATTTACCGTGAGAGGGCGAGAGATCTGCGTACCGTTGCAGTATCGCACCCTGAGCGGGACCGTGCTACCCAAGGTCATGCTGCCCAAGTTCAAGGATCGCGGCGAGATCCTGAGGTGGCGACTGAAAGAGAACCTGCCCGGGATGTTCCCCTTCACCGCAGGCGTATTTCCCCTGAAGAGGCAGGATGAAGACCCTACTCGGATGTTCGCTGGTGAGGGCGATCCGTTTCGTACCAATCGTCGCTTCAGGTACGTGTCCAAGGACAGTCCTGCCAAACGACTTTCAACCGCGTTCGACTCCGTTACCCTCTACGGCAGGGATCCGGAAGAACGGCCTGACGTCTATGGAAAAGTCGGAACCTCCGGTGTTTCCATCTGCACACTTGATGACGTGAAGGAGCTCTATTCGGGATTCGACCTCTCCGCGGCAAATACCTCGGTGTCCATGACGATCAACGGCCCCGCGCCCATGATGCTGGCCATGTTTTTCAATGCCGCGATCGACCAGCAAATGGAACGATTCCGGGAGGAGAACGGGACCGAGCCCACTCGGGAACAGGCCGCGCAGATCAAGGCGCGCGTGCTGAGCAATGTGCGGGGCACGGTGCAAGCGGACATCCTCAAAGAGGACCAGGGTCAAAATACGTGTATATTTTCGACGGACTTTTCCCTCAAAATGATGGGTGACGTCCAGGAGTACTTCATTCACAACAACGTGAGAAATTTCTACTCGGTATCCATATCCGGCTATCATATCGCAGAAGCGGGAGCGAATCCGATAACCCAGCTTGCCTTCACCCTTGCCAACGGATTCACGTACGTTGAATACTACCTGTCGAGAGGCATGCATATCGACGATTTCGCGCCGAACCTCTCATTCTTTTTCTCCAACGGACTGGAACCGGAATACAGTGTCATCGGACGGGTGGCCCGACGTGTCTGGGCCATTGCCATGAGCGAGAAATACGGGGCGGACGAGCGGTCCCAGAAACTGAAGTACCACATTCAGACGAGCGGCAGGTCCTTACACGCGCAGGACATCCAATTCAACGACATACGAACCACTTTGCAGGCCCTCATCGCGATATACGATAACTGCAATTCATTGCACACGAATTCCTATGACGAGGCAATAACCACTCCGAGTGAGGAATCAGTGCGCCGCGCCCTGGCGATTCAACTGATCATCAACAAGGAATGGGGGATAAGCAAGATCAGCAACGTCAATCAAGGGAGCTTCATTCTCGAAGAGCTCACCGACCTCGTCGAAGAGGCGATCCTGGCTGAATTCGACAGACTCTCTCAACGCGGCGGCGTGTTGGGCGCCACGGAAACGGGATATCAACGCTCCAAAATTCAGGACGAATCTCTCCACTATGAAATACTGAAATCCTCCGGCGAATACCCCATCATCGGAGTGAATACCTTCATCAATCCTGAATCGGACTATGCCGAGCAGTGTGCGGTAGAGCTCGCCCGGGCCACCGAAGAAGAAAAGATGTCTCAACTCGAGAGGCTCAAAGAGTTCCACGAGCGAAACGACGATCGGGCACCCGATGCGCTTGAGCGGCTGCGACGAGTGGCCCTGGAAAACGGCAACATTTTTGCAGAGCTGATGGAGACCGTGAAAGTCTGTTCCCTCGGCCAAGTCACCGATACCCTCTTCAAGGTCGGCGGTCAATACAGGCGAAACATGTGACCGGAGAGGAAGAAATCTCAGGTGGTCAAGGCGGAAATCAGCCGAATCTTAGCGTAAATTCAGCGGCATGGATAGCCCGGTGTCACACGGACAGGCTTTTCAGGGAACCTGTCTGGTTCACTGGAATTCCCCGGGGGCACTCACAGGACAATCCGCTGCTGCCCCGGGGATTCGCACATCTTCTTACAGACCCTCGTCTTGGATGGTGATGGTCTTCACCCGAGAGACGCGGCCGCTTGGTTTGTGAACCAGCCTCAGTTTGTACCGTCCCGGCGCAAGTCTGAGCTGCCCCGAATAGAAACCCCGCGAATCGGTAACAACGTCCATTCTGTCCCGCCAGGGGCTGCGGGCCGTCTGAACGGTGAGCCGCGAATTGGCCAATCCGGGAAAGCCGCCGCTGAAGGAGACGGTGTCGTCCCAGACTCTCGCAGCCAGGGTGATTCGTCGTTGAATGCGGTCAGTGGGGAGATCGTGCTTTCGCGCCACCTTTTGATAGAGACTGTCGCGGATTCTTCGGCTGTAGCGCGTTTCGGACGCCTGGTACGGGGCGGAGAGCGGCATTTTTCCCTCGACGAGCGCGAGCCAATCAAATGCCAGCATGATTCTCCCGCCTACCCGAAACTCTTCCCGCTCCCCATTATCCTTCTTCTGTTCCATGGTCGCGCTCAGCATCCCGTCTCTCGTGTCAAGGGCTAACCCCAACGTGTACCCCGCGATCTGCGTACGCTCGCCTCGGTACGAATGAACCTCCGCATTGATTCGGGCATCCAGGAGGTTCGTGACCGGAGGAAGCAGAAGGCCAAGCCGAACGTCGCCTCCAGCGGGCAGAGCCTCGTGTACGAGAAGGTCACCACCCGGTGAAAGGGACCATCTATCATTGGTCGGGAAGTACGCGTTCGCGGACAGGCTGAGATCTGAATACCAACCCGGGAGCGCGGCCACCTCGAATCCGATCCCTGCCTCCTTCAAAAAGGGGGCGTGAGATCCCCGCGGCCGTACCCAATCATGAAATGCATAAAACCCGACAAGCGTCTCCGCAGTGAGCAGTTGCCGGAAGCCCACACCCACCGAAAGGCCTTCCCGATAGCTGCCAAAGGTCAGCCGCGGGGCAAGAAAGACACTCTTGTCTTTCCAGGCCTTTACCGGGAGAAAGTACTCGCCCGTGAAGGTAGGCACGCCTTTCCATCTGTCGTAGCTTACGTCGACGTCGAGGCTCTGCTGGATCGCCTTCGGAAGCACCAGACCGAGACCGTACTCGACGGTTGGATCGATATACTGTTCGGGCCATTCCAGCTCGAGAGGTCTCCACGGATTTGGCGGCAACCGGAAAGGATTAAGGGATGAGGGTTGGAACGAGCTGTTCACGGGTGGCAGGCCGTACTGGTCCGCGGATGAGGTGCGGGGACCGGAAGCGATTATTAAAAGAAAAATCACTATATTCAGGATAGTTATGCTGCTTACCGCTATTTTGTTTTTGCTTTTTGACATAACTACCTCAATTAGCAGGTCTATTTCACATTATATTTTCAAGAGGGCCTTGTCA
>JARRRG010000173.1:0-5336 GCA_037380965.1 Deltaproteobacteria bacterium | reverse complement strand
GATCTCGAAGGGGAACGACACCATGTCGAACCGTGAAAAAGAGAATTTACGGTTGTTCACGTTTCCGAACCTCTTGTCATCGTGTCGCACAACTGCCGAACTACAGGAATACTCCCCGGATGCCGTGGTCGAATCCTGAGCGTCTGGAGAAGAGGGAGGGCTCAAAATGACGTCACCTGGGGAGGTTCCTTCGTTGGCGGCTCTTTTGTACCAACGAATTGTGAGGAATGATGAACTGGTCTGGATTGCCGGCAACGGATGGATTGGATGACGTATTGACATCACAAAGTCCGTTGATCCTGGCTCATATTGAGGAGACGTTGTCCGCGTGTTCCGAGACTCCGAAAGGAGATCAAGGCCCTCCAATGCGCGGGAGTTTTGAGATGAGTTGGATCGTGAAAAGGCAGAGGCCGGAGATTTCCTGGAGGGATGTATCATGAGCGAGACCCTGTGGCCCTTGGTGCTCTATTCATTTCTGGTGTTATTCCTCGTAGCGGCCATACTTGCCATATCTTCTGCCTTGGGCGAGCGACATAGCGAGCGAGCTACGGGAGACCCGTACGAGAGCGGCATGATGGTGACAGGTTCGCCCAGGGTTCGTCTCAATGTGAATTTCTTTTTGATCGCGGTTTTTTTCGTAATCTTCGACCTGGAAACCGTATTTATTTTCGGCTGGGCCGTGGCGCTCCGAGAGGTCGGCTGGGCCGGATATGTGGAGATCGTTATATTCATAGCAATCCTTTTCGTTGCGCTGTTTTACCTCTGGCGGGTCCGAGGGCTGGAGCTGCGCACCAGCGGTCAAGTCTCGGCGAATAAAGACGGAAGTCTCCGTAGGAATCAATGACTGACGAGCCAGTGGCACATTATTCTTCAGCCGCTGTTCTTGTCTTGTCTGCCCAAGATGAAAAAGTCTGTCCTCAAGGGGCAAGGATGATTCAATAATGCGATGGAAACTCACCAGACCGTTTTCCCATTCTGAGACGGACGAGGCAAGCCGCAGCGCCGCGGCAAGAACCGACGGCATTGTTCTGTCTACGCTTCAGGGCCTGCTTGGCTGGGCGCGGAAGTATTCGCTATGGCCGTTCAATTTTGGGCTCTCCTGCTGCTTCGTGGAAATGGCCGCGAGTCTGACGAGCAAGTACGATATTGCACGGTTCGGCTCCGAGGTGATTCGGGGCACCCCTCGGGAAGCGGATCTCATCATCATTGCGGGAACGCCTTTTATCAAGATGGCTCCCGTCATACGAAGACTTCATCAGCAGATGATGGAGCCCAAGTGGGTCATTTCGATGGGATCCTGCGCCAATTCGGGCGGTATGTATGACATTTACAGCGTTGTACAGGGGGTGGACAAGATCCTGCCGGTAGACGTTTATGTCCCCGGTTGTCCGCCCAGACCGGACGCGTTTGTGCAGGGTCTCGTGATGCTTCAGGAGGCCGTTGGTCAAGAGCGGCGCCCTCTGAGTCGGTATGTGGGGAGGCAGCAGGTGCTGCCCTACCCAAGAACCTCGATGCGTGACCTCAAACGAGCATCCAGACGGCAAGCCACTCTTTTGCGGACACCGGACGAGGTTTAGGTAAGGGCAAGGTTTCGATTCAACTTCCTTTGACGTGGCGATACGTGAGGCTCTGGCTATAGGTCGAGGCGGCGTCCGAGGGGAAAGTCTTTGCGATGAACGAGCCCTCAACAATAGTACGGGAATTGTCGGACACCTTCGGGGAGCAGAATGTAATCCAGCAGGCCACCCGCGATGAGGTGCCGACCCTGTGGGTACCGGGCAAGAGGGCGAGGGAGGTTCTCCGATTCCTCAAGAATGAGGTGGCCGAACCGTATCAGATGCTGTACGACCTGACCGCAATCGACGAGCGTGTCAAGGCAAATCGAGGGGACCAGCCTCAAGGCGACTTCACCCTCGTGTATCATCTGCTCTCTTTTCAGCGCAACGAGGACGTTCGCATCAAAGTCGCGCTTAACGGAGAGCATCCCTCCACTGAAAGTGTTGTCGACATCTGGCCCGCTGCCAATTGGTACGAACGCGAAGTATGGGACATGTTCGGCATCACGTTCAAAGGCCATCCACACCTCAAACGGATCCTCCTGCCTTCCACCTGGAACGGACATCCGCTGCGCAAAGAGCATCCCGCGAGAGCCACGGAAATGGGTCCGTTCCAGCTCCCGGAAAGTAAGGCCGAGGCCGAAGATCTGGCCGCGCAGTTCCACCCGGAGGAGTGGGGCATGAAGCGCGAAAGCGAAGACACTGAATTCCTCTTCCTCAACTTCGGACCTCAACATCCGTCCGCTCACGGTGTATTCCGGATCGTACTCCAACTGGACGGGGAAGAGATCGTAGATGCCGTGCCGGAAATCGGCTATCACCATCGGGGCGCGGAGAAGATGGGAGAACGGCAAACCTGGCATACGTTCATCCCATATACAGACAGAATCGATTACCTCGGTGGGGTCATGAACAATCTGCCGTACGTCATGGCCGTGGAAAAGCTTGCCGGTATCGAGGTGCCGGACAGGGTGAAGATGATCCGCATCATGATGACCGAGTTCTTTCGAATCGCGAGCCATCTCGTTTTCTATGGGACCTTTCTTCAAGACCTCGGCCAACTCTCCCCGGTATTCTTCACCTTCACCGATCGGGAGCGGATCTTCGATATTGTGGAGGCTGTCTGCGGCGGGCGCATGCACCCCATGTGGTTCCGGATTGGAGGCGTTGCCCAGGACCTGCCCAACGGCTGGGATCGCCTCGTCAAGGACTTCATCGAGTATCTCCCCGGCAGGCTGGTGGAATATGACAAGCTGGCGATGCGGAATCCGATAGTGAAAGCGCGAACCGTCGGGGTCGGGGCCTATACGGTTGACGAAGCCATAGAATGGGGTGTTACCGGTCCGGGGCTGAGGGCCTGCGGCCTCGAGTGGGATTTCCGCAAGAAAAGGCCCTATTCCGGATACGATCAGTTGGAATTCGATATACCCACGGGGAAGAACGGCGATTCCTATGACCGCTGCGCCGTCCGGGTGGAAGAAATGCGGCAAAGCCTGAGAATTATAGAGCAGTGTCTCAAAAACATGCCGCCGGGCCCCTATAAGGCGGACCATCCATTGGCCACGCCGCCCCGGAAAGAGCGGACCATGCATGACATCGAGACCCTTATCACGCACTTTCTTTCAGTGACCTGGGGACCGGTTATCCCTCCCGGAGAGGCACATTGCGGCGTGGAAGCCACCAAAGGCAATAACGGGTACTACCTGATCAGTGACGGAAACACCATGCCCTATCGGGTGCGTATTCGCACGCCGTCTTTTCCGCACCTTCAGATGATTCCGCTGGTCAGCCGAAAAATGACGGTTCCGGACATCGTGGCTTTTCTGGGAAGCATAGACTACGTGATGGCGGACGTGGATCGATAGGAAAGGAGGCAAGGCCGCCGAGTGCAGGCCGAGATCTGATGGAGCGCGAAACCAGACAGAAGATCATCGAGGATCTCGCATCGTGTCCGAGCGCCCACGCGGTGTGTTTCGATGCCCTGAGACTCGCTGAGAAGCACAACGGCTGGGTGTCGGACGATAGCATCCGTGAAGTGGCTGAGTTGCTCGACATGACGCCCGAAGAGGTGGATGCGGCCGCAACCTTCTATAATCACATTTATCGCAAACCGGTTGGCCGCCACGTAATTCTGGTCTGCGAGAGCGTCTCGTGCTGGATCGTGGGCGGGCAAACCATGATGGACTTCCTCAAGGATCATTTGGGAATACAATTTGGTGAGACCACCAGCGACGAAAAGTTTACCCTGTTGCCCATTCAATGCCTCGGCGCGTGTGACTGCGGCCCGGCAATGATGGTGGATGATGACCTCTACGGGGACCTGGACGCGGAAAAAGTGAAACAGATTCTCGAATGCTACGATTAAGGTTTTGACGCCATGGAGATGCCGCTGACTGAAAACATGAGGTCCGATCGGGAGCCCCTGAGCCTGAAGGAGTACGAGAAAGTCGGGGGATACCTCGCGCTCCGGAAAGCCGTCCTCGAAATGACCCCCGAGGAGGTCACCAAAGAGGTGACCGCGTCAAATCTGCGAGGTCGCGGGGGAGCGGGCTTTCCCACCGGCAAGAAATGGGCGTCGGTCCCCTCGACCGAAGACGAGGCCGATACCAGATACTTTATTGCCGATGCTGATGAGATGGAACCCGGCACCTTCAAAGATCGACTTCTCATGGAGGCTGACCCCCACCAGTTCATCGAGGGAATGATAATTGCCTCCTATGCGGTACGTGCTTCAACAGCCTTCATCTTCTTGAGGTGGGAATACAAACTGGCCGAAAAGAGACTGAGGAAGGCGCTGGATGAGGCTTATGAAGCCAATTACGTGGGACCGAACATTTTAGGTTCCGACTTCAGTCTCGATCTTTTCATCCATATCAGTCTCGGCCGATACATATGCGGTGAAGGCACGGCCATGGTAAGCGCTCTCCAGGGAGAAAGAGCCGTCCCCGTTTCCAAGCCTCCTCTCCAGACAATCTCCGGCCTCTGGGGCAAGCCGACCGCGGTGGACAATGTAGAGACCATCTGCAATGTGCCCCACATCGTCAAGCGAGGCGCGGAGTGGTTCAAGAGCCTGAGCCTGTGCCAGGACGGCGGCACGAAGATTTTCGGTGTCAGTGGAAAGGTCAAGAACCCCGGCTCATGGGAGCTGCCCATGGGCACCAACCTGCGGGAGATCATCGAAGACTATGCGGGCGGAATGCATGATGGACTGAAATTGAGGGCCGTCATTCCGGGCGGCGCTTCTACGGAATTTTTGCTCGGGGACAATCTGGATATCCCGATGGATTTCGAGTCCATCGAAAAGGCGGGCAGCCGACTCGGAACCGCCAACATAATCGTGCTTGACGACCGGACCTGCCCGGTAGGGCTGACCCACAATCTGGAATATTTTTTCGCACGGGAATCCTGCGGCTGGTGCACTCCCTGTCGCGAGGGCCTCCCGTGGGTAGCTCAAATACTCGAGGCCATGGAGGAAGGCCAGGGCCTTGAAGAGGATATGGACCTACTCGAGTCACACACAAAGATGCTGTGGCTGGGCCGCACATATTGCGCCCTGGCCCCCGGAGCCATGGAACCGTTGAAGAGCGCCCTGCGATTCTTCAGGGACGACTTCGATGCACACATCCGACAGAAACGCTGCCCGTGGAGATCATAGATGCCCACGATCTACATTGATGACATACCCTATGAAGTGGAAGAAGGTCAGAACCTGCTGAGGGCCTGTCTTTCTCTCGGGTTTGACATACCGTATTTCTGCTGGCATCCCGCGCTCCATGCGGT
>JARRRG010000172.1:0-5340 GCA_037380965.1 Deltaproteobacteria bacterium | reverse complement strand
TAGCAAGGAAGTGGCCGCGAACCCTCCCTGCCTTTCTCCGCTCGGCGTATTGCATTGCGCGGTGCGGCCGGCAGGATGGGAAGGGACCCCAGGGGGGAGTCACCCCATTAAAATGCAACTATGTGGCGTCGGGGTTTCTCGTGGTCGTCAATATACCGGTGGCTTACACTTGGAATGGTATACGTCACTTCATTTCCCTGAATGGTACGCTGGGGATAGGTGCGCAATCGAATTGTGTTGCCCTCTATCTCGTATCCCGGATCTTCCATAACGTGTACGCGCGTTCCCTTTGCGATTTTTTCGATCCAGGAGATGGTGTAGGCACGCGCGGTTCCGTCGGGAAATTCAACCATCAGCGCGGTGGATGCATTGGCCGGATCTACGGTTTCTGCAATCTCGAAATATCCCCGCGAGTGCTTCTCTCTCCCCCGGTGGACGCGCCGAATGGCACCATGCTGGCTTAACGTCCCGAGGAGAGCCATGTCCCCGAGTTCGAGGCGCCGACCACCAATCAGATGGGCCTCGACACACCTTCCTTCTCGAACACGCACGAATCCATAGGCCCCATCGAATCGTAACTGTCCGTCGCGAGTCTCGGTTTCCAGAGAAGCCCTTTTGTCAAACGCCATGATGAAGTAATCTCTCCCGAGCCGACCCCGGTCCACGGTTATGAGCGTCCCGCCCTTGATCTCCCGCGCGGCTATCCCTTTTATCGTGGCCTTGCCGTTCACCGGCTCATGCACGGCGATGAATCGACTGAGGAGTTCCTTTCCGCTTCGGCGCGCGCAAAAGAATGGGGCCCGGTACGTGCTCAGGAGATTGTCATTTCCTTCCGCGGGTCGAATCCGCGGCGCGTCCCCCAGATAGACGCTCGTTCCGGGATCGGTAAGGAGATGGGTCCGAATTCCGACCCCGGGTTGCGAGCGGATCCGCATGTCCAGAATAACCTCGTGGTCGGATGTACCACGGCGCAGATTGCGCACAAATCCGTACCCTCCCCCACGCCCTATGCTCTCACCTTCTCCGGCAGGATAGGAGAAGCTCGTGCCTCGATTCAGCAGCGTGCCCCCGTACGGGTGCAGCGTCGCGCCGGCAAGCCGGGCCACGGTTTCGTCGGACGGGGGACCGTGCAAAAGGTAATCATGCTGATCACCTCCGCTTACCTGAAACACATCAATCAGGTACGCGTCCCGACTGTCCGAGCCGATGAGGACGCATGTCCGGCGGTATCGATCTGCGATCCCGGGATAGGCCGCGGGGCTTTCCGCCTCGGCAAGGTGGAATCCTTTGCCGTCCGTCACGAACGCGCGCAAGCGGTTTTTTAGATGGCCGCGATCGAAACCGCTGTCCAGACCGTCAACCGATACCGTGTTGTGCGACATGGTGCTCTCGGTCCATGCGCGCCATCTCGTGTGGGTGTACCCGATATCGGTCAACAGCTCCCTGCCGTTGGCGAACAATCCTATGCTGAGCGCATCCGCATGTTTATGCTGGCGGCCGGAGGTGTAGTTGAGCCACGCGTAGACCTGGTGACTGCCGTAGCCGCTGCCAAGGATCGCGAGGCCGAGACCGGGCATCAATACGCTCGAGGAGCTGTGCCGCGGTTTGGAGACCGTTTCGTCCGCCCACGTGTCATTGATCGTGGGCAAGGGGCCGTTAGGGAGGCTCATCAGCACGTCCGCGCGCCTCAGCGCCGCCAGGGCCGCGGCGTTTTTCTTGATGCCTGTGCGAATGAATTTCACTGCCTCCGGCGGTGTTCCTTCCGGCGGATCGTACCCCTCGAGCGCGTCTCGCAACTCTGTCAGGTTACCCATTACCTGCTTGCCGTAGGACGGTGAGGTTTCCATCCAGGTTCCGTCGTAGAGAAAAGACCTGCTGTTGAATATGTTCACGCGCTTGAGTGCCTCCATCACCCACTCGGGACGATTGAGCACGCGGCCCGCATGGACGAAGTCGGTCCACATTCCGGGGGACATGTTGCTATAGATCTCCTGGAAGCCCATAACGAAGGTGACCATTGCGGCGAAGAGGTCTTCTTCGATCTTCGCCCGCGCCTTTCCGCGGTCCACATTGCGCAGACCCGGCCAGAATCGCAGAATGTCGTACGCCTTTAACAGATCGCGGGAGATTCCCATGTAGGCCCACCAGCTCCACCGACTCACGCGGTAGGGCGGGACTCCCAGTATCCGATTGCGGGTGTACGGGGAAAACTTCTTCTGCCGGAACGGGTAGTCATACTTGTACGCGTACCCCGGGTACACTTCGGCAAAACGGGTAAGTATGAGCGCGGCGCGGCGGGCATACTTCGGATACTTCGTTGTCCAGTAGAGCTCCGCGAGCTGTCGGCATGCCTTGGCCATGTATCCCCGCGCGAGATAATCGGCATGAGCGCGAAAGAAGATCCGATAGCCGTCCGGTCGCTCATAATAGAAGTACCGGTGCTCGCCCGAACGCGATTGAACCGATATGTACCGGTTGTCGGGGTACTTCGGGTTGTTCGGGTACACCGCGCCGCAACTCTTACACCTGATCTGATGTGGCCGCTGAGGTACCCATTCCCAATTACCGCGGTCCTGAGAGCCGGCATCACAGTTCGGGCAGTCGGTAAAATAGATGCCCGATTGTTCCGGCACGAGGCGGAGCATGTCCTGCTCGGGGAGCGACATCACATACTCGACGGCTTTCCGTCGATCTGCCACCGCGGCCGGACTGGAATCAACCGGGAAGACCTTCGCGGTCAGGGCAAACGAGCTCGCACACGGAAGTCCCGCGAGAAGAGCCGCAACGGGAACGCTCCACCTGAGCTGCCGTCTCACGAGCGAATGCACGCTCCAGCGGGGCTCGGTATCTGAAGGCACAACCGTCATCTTGCGATTACCGCCGAGTTCGCCGCCGAACGGTCGGTACCCGGTATCCGTTTCCGTGATGAAGTGTGCGCACGTCTGTCTGTCCTATTGCTGCCATGGTGTTTTTTCATCGTGGTTCCGCGCGTTGCCTTTCGACGGTCGGATCCGCCGTACATAGTCCTTCGTGCCGGTCCACCGGTCGCTCAGCCCGCGGTGAACGACGCTCCACGCCCAGGAGAGAATTCCCGCGAAATTGATCTCTCGATGACCTCGGGTTATCCCTATCAGCCAATGCTGTTGCATCACGCCGGGCCTCAGGTTCAGCCTCACGTTCAGTCTCACGTCGCGACGGAAAATCATGGCGCTGCAGCCCGGGATGTTCCGGGACACTCCTCCTGAAAAGGGAGTGCCTGAATACGTGCGACTCGCGAAACTGGCGGTACGCGGGAAACGAGTTTGCGAAAAGGAAAAATGCATATCATCGTCAGGCTCAGCCAGGGTTGGTACACAGTATTCATCTTCCACTAAAGGCGTCGGAATTCGCCAGCCGTTCAGCATATCGACGCTTCAAACGTGCACGTCCGGGAAATGATCCGGACGAGTTTCCCGGCTGCAACGGGCTGCGCCGGGTTGCCCGAGGATCGTCCTTTGACCGTCCGTCAGGTACGTATCAATTCTCTGTAGGCTGGGCTGCCGGTGGATCGTCTGTTGTCCGATCGAGTACGGCAACGAGGCGGTTGTACCGTGTT
Organism: Deltaproteobacteria bacterium; assembly: GCA_037380965.1. GTDB lineage: Bacteria > Desulfobacterota > Desulfomonilia > Desulfomonilales > Desulfomonilaceae > JARRRG01. The sequence goes on along the minus strand of JARRRG010000172.1, from coordinate 1,745 downwards.
CGGCTTTTTTCGCACAGGCTAGGATTGCGCGGGCTGCCATCGGACTTCGCTCATGTGGGGTGGAATCGCTACTTTTCGCCGCGCGTTGGCGGTGAGCAGCGTCAACATCCCCGCGGCAAAGTAAAGGCCCTTGAAATTCCATAAGGTGCCGCTGAATTGGACTTCACAGAGCACGAAGAGCGCAGCTGCCCCAAAGAAGCAGCAGAGTGGATCCCCAATTCTGAATGATGACTGCCAAATGTAATAGAAGAGTCCGGAAAGGAAAATACCCAACATGATCAGGCCCAGCAGGCCGTATTCAGCCGCGGCTTCCAGGAATATGTTATGTGCGTATCCTCCGGGACCGTTCTTGCTCTCCATCGCTCCTGTTCCCGCCCCCGTGATCGGCGATCTGGTAAAAGAATTGATCGCTTGCTCGTACAAATCTATCCGCGTCTCGTTCTTGATTGTCCGCCGCGAGTCCAGGAGCTCGAGCCGATCCACGAAACGTGCGCCGAACTCGGGATAGGCATTCATCACAAATAACGCGCCGCCTATCAGGGCACAGATAAGGAGCAGGAGTTGCACGAATGTCCAGACGTGATTCCTGACCCGAGCAATTGTGCCCGCCATGAACACTGCGCTCAATACCGTGCTCAGTACCGGCCCCCGTTCGTTTGCGCCAATCATGAGAAACAAGAAGAAAGGCGTTGTGACCAATGGAGCCAAGGTGAGCCACCATGAGTCATGGCTGCGCTCGAGCATCCAGTAGAGATTGACGAGTAATCCCATGCCCATCAACATGCTGAATCCGATGGGATTCGAATTCCACAAACTGAAATGAGTGGCGCTGAAGCCTCCCTCAATCATTACGGATACCACGCCCAGAACGACTGCAATTCCCCAGTGCCAGTTCATAAAGATGTGCACCGATTCCTCTAACCCGCGAGAGCACGCTACGGCCGTTCGAGCGACAAAATAGTAGGGAAGGCCAAACACCCAAAATCTTGCGGCAATGTCAATCCCCCAATCCTGGTCGGGGGCGTACAGGCTCCCGAAGAGCATTACTGCACCAAGCCCCAATAAACCGACATCGATGATATTCAAGGGAGCCTTCACCAGCGTCCGGGGCTGCCGAGTCCAACCATACTGACGTAGCATGAGGATGAACAAGACCAGCAGGACAGGCAAGCGAATGAACAGGGTGTGATGAGCATCTTCCTGATTCACGTGGGATTCGCCCAAGAGAACTGCCACGAGGGCCGGCGTGACGTTGTGCGCTTCAAGTCCCAGCACGATACCTGCAATGGGATTCCACCAGGTAACCGCCCCCGCGAGCAGCGCAACGAGCGACAAGCCCATCATTGGGATGTACTCCTCTTCAGAGGGATTTCGTCTCCGGCTTCAGAGGCCGGAATCGGATGAGTATTCGCGCAATACCGTATCGCCTGGATTCCGTGGCTTCGCAATTCCATGATCCACCTGAAAGGCACCCCGGTCCGGCCCTGCTTGGTCGCTGATTCGGCTTTCATTCCACGGTGACACTCTTTGCCAGAGTCCTCGGCTGGTCCACATCCGTGCCCTTGAAATCGGCGATATGGTACGCGAGGAGCTGGAGGGGGATCGTCAAAAGGACGGTCGTGAGGTACTCATTGCTCATCGGCACCTCGATCACCTCACGGGCCATCTCTCTCACCGTCGGGTCCTCCCCTCCCGCGGAAAAGACGAGGAGCATGCCGCCCCGGCTCCGGACCTCCTCCATGTTC
>JARRRG010000171.1:0-5343 GCA_037380965.1 Deltaproteobacteria bacterium | reverse complement strand
ATGAGGTTCTCCAATCCTCGATCCGTAACCGGCTCTTTACACTACCGGACGATACGATAGTCCTGCCGGGGCACAATTACGGTTTTACACCCACATCAAACATTGGCAGTGAAAAGCGGGAAAACGTCTTCGTCTGAGAGATTCGAGCAACCCAGCTTACGGTTGTGGCGTTACCGGGATGGACCCGCGTCTCGCACCTATACGGGGCCATATCTCTCCCCGCGGAGCGCGTGCTCCCGTGCGGACGGCTGACCGCGGAGGGCAATCCGGATCCGCGGCACACGGGCTTTTCCGCAACGGTTCCGACAGATACCGGCATCGGCCGCGGGTCAGTCGTTGGGATCTCGAGGATGGGTCTGGGTCCCGGCTGCTGCAAAGCGGCCCGATATCAGGGCCAGCATCGAGCGCAATTCCCGGCAGCGCAAAAGATAGGCGGCAACCGTAAAGAGGACAAATCCTCCGACAATGCATACGGACAGGGCGAGCCCATTACCGAGGGTGAACCCCACCTTCCATGCCCCCAGAGTGCGGCCGTACATGAGAAAAAGACCCATTATCAGCGAAGCAAGAGTTATCCGCGCAAGGGAGGACACGAGTGCTCCCGTCGGGAAACCCTGGAGGCGCCGAACCAAAATTCCAAAGAGCAGCAGGACATTGAACGCGGCTGCAATGGAAGTGGCCAGTGCAAGTCCCCCGTGGGCCATAGGCCCCATGAGAAGGAGGCCCGCCACGAGATTGACCGCCATCGCGCCCATGGAGACCCAGAGTGGCGTTTTCGTATCCTTCATTGAAAAGAAGGTCTGATTCACGACTTTGAGTGCAGAAAAGGCCCACAAGCCCGAGGTGTACCATAACAGCGCATAGGCCGACTGCTGAGTGTCCACGTAGTGGAAAAGGCCTCGTTGGAACAGGATCGCGATAATCGGTTCCCGGAGAAGGATCAGACCCACGGACGCAGGGATGGTAAAGAACGCGATGATCCGAAGCGCGTACGAGAGGGATTGCCTCAAACCGGCCATGTCATCGCGACTCGCCTGGCGCGACATCGAGGGCAGCACTGCGGTACCCAGTGCAATGGCAAACACGCCCAGCGGAAGCTCTACGAGACGATCCGCGTAGTAGAGCCATGAGACGCTGCCCGACGGAAGCAAAGAGGCGAGAATCGTGCCGACAAGAATGTTCACCTGGTAGACGGCTCCCCCGATCGCCGCGGGCACGAAGAGTACCCCGATTCTTTTCAGCGCGGGATTACGGAAGTTGAAGTCCACGTTGAGCCGCAACCCCGCGCGCTCCATGAAGGGTATTTGCAGCGCAAGCTGGAGAATTCCTGCGATTACGACTCCCCAGGCCAGAGCGTAGTACGGCTCCACCCCGAGAAAGGTGCAGAGCACCGCGATACTGGCGATCATTGAGAGGTTCAACACTACTGGAGCGGCAGCCGGCGCGGCAAAATAGCCCATGGAATTGAGAACTCCCGATGCGAGGGCCACCAGGGAAATGAAGAATATGTAGGGGAACATGATCCGATTGAGACTCACCGTCAGATCAAACTTCGCGGGGTCGTCATAAAAGCCTGGGGCTATCACCCGTACGATCCCGGGGCTGCCCAGGATGCCCAGCACGGTCACTAGCGCGAGCACGATTGCCGTAAGTGTGAACGCGACTCTGGCAAGCCGTACGGCTTCGGAATGCCCGGACTTCTGGAGGGTCTCAACATAGGTGGGTACGAACGCCGCAGACAGGGCCCCCTCTCCAAAGAGACGACGAAGGAGATTCGGGATGCGGAACGCTACAAAAAAGGCGTCCGAACCGGTTCCAGCGCCCAGGAACAGCGCGATCACCATGTCCCGGACGAAGCCGAGGATGCGACTGATGGTCGTCCAGAAACCGACTACTCCCGCGGCGCGGGTCATCGCTCTCTGTTCGGACACTACGGGTGGCTGGCGCTCTGACAAAAGGGGTTGACTTTCAGTGCATTTTCCTGACATATAACTCTTTTGAGTGAAGCGTCCCCCGCGGGAGACGACTCGCGCGGGCTCGACAGGGCCTCACCGCACGGAGTGATCGCACTCACAAATTATTTTGCTCAAGGAGCCATCCATGGCCAATCACCAGTCTGCGCTCAAAAGAATGCGTCAAAATGAAGAAAGGCGAGCGCGAAACATTTCCTACAAATCAAAGGTGAAGACCGCCGTCAAGAAATACCTGCTCGCACTGGAAAGCAATGACGAGGACGCGCAGAAACTCTACCGCAAGGCTTCATCTCTCCTCCAACGCGGAGTGTCAAAAGGGATCTACCACAAGAACACCGCATCACGAACAATCTCTCGGCTGGCAAAGAAGCTTCCTCCGGCATGATTCCGCCAGGTAGTGGCCGCAGAGGCCCATGGGGGCGGTGATCGCCATCTCCGTCCTTGATTTCCACTCTCAAGTCCCCACATGGTCAAGGACCGGGATCGCCGAAGACGATCCATCCTGACCACGCCGGAGGCCTGCCACTGAAAGAGGAATCGAGTCCTGCCGGCATCATACGGGTATATTCGGCGAGAGCCTTCCCCGGCGGAACGCCGCGGGCAATTTTCTCAAATATTGCGAGCAGGAACGGGTCATTGTCACCCCAGTCGGGATTCGAATAATTCACCAGACCCATCGGCATGCCCGCGTAAAAGAGCGCCGTGCTGAGAAGGAGGGGGCCTTCCCCCAGAGGGGAATCCTTGTCAGGGAGATCGAACCAGCAGGTGGGCAGGACAATGAGAGGGGAGCTCAGAGGAGTCTCGAATAACCTGCGAACCTCGAAGCGCCTCCTTCCTCGCTTGTCCGGGGAGAAAAAGAGAGAGGGTTGACGCTGGGGCGTCACCGTGTCGGTCATGGCGAGCGGAATCGCCATCACGGTCAGACCCGGCCGAAGGCCCTTGTACTGAACCAAATGATCGATCGTGGCGGTCGGACCCACCCAGACATCAAATCGCTTAAACATCTTTTGAATCTTGAGAACGATGTCCGACGGCCTCGGATAAACCGGATTCGTAAGAATTAATCGCTCTATTCGCTCACCCTCGGTCATTGACTGTGATGACTTCTTTTGTGAAAACCTCTCGGGCAAGGCCTCTTTAATGTCCTCCTCCGACGCCCAGGGGAGAGATTCAAAGAGCAAGAGGCTTCCGGTTTTGCTCGACTCGGTCGCCCCCCTATCGGCTAATCTCACGAACCTCAACATGTCGGCCGACGGGATGAGGCTGACGAGTCTATCGCCGCCGAAGGGTCGATCCTCGGCATCGAGAAGCATGGAAATAGGAAGGTACCAGAGAGACCGATCGGGAATCACGAATATGGTGGTCTTTGTTGCCGGCACTGGGGGGAGTCGACCCAGGAGCGTCCTGTACACCCGCCGACTCGGTTCTTTCCACGCGTGGCCCATGAATGTGGACCGCGCACCCAATGTGAACTCACGTAGCTTTCTCTGCAGGTTGAACACGCTCTTGTCGAGCTCGGCCTGATCCGCCGCTACCTGATGATACGACGCGTCCTCAGCGGTTATCATGCCTACGACGAGGCGATCCCGGAATATGTTGAAATCAAGAATCATCTCATCCTTTTTCAGCAACGTGCGGCGCACCTCGCCAAGGGGAATGGGTCGCCCGCTGCGCAGGAGCGCGTAGCGGGGAGAGCTCTTTTGCAGGGATTTTCGAACTGCCGCCAACCGCTGTCGGAGGGCGTCCTCGTCTCCGTGCTCGCCGGCCCCGGAGCCGCCGTGCCTGATCCGCATCAGTTCCGTGAGAATCTTTGCCTCTTCGTTGCGGAGAGTCTGCGGCACATCGAAGAATTCGACCATGCCGGCCTTTTTCAGTGTCAAGTTTCGGCGACAGATCCGGCGTTTCTCCATCAGGTAAAAGACCTGGCTGGCACGTCCCCTGTCCGGCTCAACTTGAACAGGTCCCAGTATCTTGGTGGCGAGCTCGTCAAAGACCTGAAAGCGCCCCTCCATTTGCTGTAACAGCGGATCACCGGGAGGAATGGCGTCCACCAGTGATTCGAGGCGGTCAATGGCACTACGGTACTTGAGAATGGCTTTTTCTGTGTCTCCCGAGAGATAGAGCTTGCGAGCCTGCTTCACTTCCCGGTCGAATTCTTCCAGAACCGTCGTTGCTTCGAGGCGTTGGGGCTTGCGGTGAGGCTCCTTGCCAAACAGCCACTGATACCTCCTCCTGCGGTCGGGAGGCTTCTTCGCCAAAACAGCCGAAACGGCCGTGGTGGGTCGCGTCTCACCTTGCTGGTACGCCGGGGCTGGCTCAGGTGATTGCGTAGCGGGCGATCGAGCCGGCAGGCCAAAAACGAGAAGTACGGCCCAGATGACGGCCAGAAGGAAACCACTACCGGTCAGAACGAGCAGCGGTTTCCAGCAGTCCAAATATCTGCTGGAACAACGGTTGTTGGAAAGATCCATATGCCGACTTCCTCGATCACTGACGGCCATCTCGGTGAGACTTTCGGCCGGACTGCTCGGAGCCTCGGGTCTGAGGCTGCACGGTGTGGTGCGACACGCGGCCCGCGGCCGCAAAAGCGAACAAAGGCCACGCGAAGATGTGAAACCCCCTGTTGCGGTCGGCCATTGCTCGCCGCGGCTGCCTCGGCAACGCTCGGCATTGCCTCCCCGGACGACCACGCCTCCTTCGTTCAGGACCCTTTTTTCTGGTGGCACACCTTGGGAGCGTCGATCCGGTCGTTGCATCAGGAGCCGTCAAGAGGTTCATTGAGACCACGTGCAATCATCTCCAGGCCAAGATGGGTGCAGTCGGCTGGAGGGTTCGAGTGTGAGCCTTAACAGAATCTGGCGTCATTTTTCGCTCTTCTCCTCCCGCCCGCCATTCACCCACCATTCATCATTCTTTTCTTTGAACCACCAGGCCGAAAAATCCGTGTTAAGGATGCTGCGGGCCAGGCGTTTGCCCTGTTCGGTCCGGAGTCTCTTCATCGCCGCGGATATCCAGTCGGGCGCATAGCGGTTCCCCAGGTCGCCCAGTTCCTTGAGTTGGAGGATCATCTCGATCTGGTCGGCATCGTGGGCGGAATTCGACTCCGGTGTGGCCCGCTCGTTGAACTCCTCGGTCACGCTCCGAATCTCATCCCCGAAGGGCAGACTATTCGTCATGTCTCTCAGCGCGGCGGCCTCGTCGGCTTCCACGTATTTCTTATTCACATAGTTGAGATCTCCCGTGCGAGCCTCCACGAGATCGTGGAAGAGGCACATGAGAACAACTCTCTCGGTCGCGAGCTTGCCTGACATGCGGGCCAGAACATAGCCTATGACCGCACAGCGGAGACTATGCTCCGCAACGGTATCAC
>JARRRG010000170.1:5353-8689 GCA_037380965.1 Deltaproteobacteria bacterium | reverse complement strand
TCTGGGCCGCGCTCTGAGGCGTACAACGGTGCGAAGTTTCTCGCTATTCTCTGCCTGATCTCTTGGACTGCCGCCGTCCATCACGTGTGCCGAAGCTCCATCGACTCTTTCAGTCGAGCTCCCGTGAAGGGCGCGTCGAGAATCGCTCATAGTGCGAGCAGGCTCTGTGCAATCGCAATCGTGATGTTCTTGATAGGGTGTCATGCCAACACGTTGATAGAGGCAGCCCAACAAGGCAATGTCCAAGAAGTGACCCGACTCCTGGACCGCGGCGCTGACATCAATGCCTTGGATTTGGAAGGCCGGAGCGCGCTGATTGTCGCATCGCGGACGGGTCATCTAAAGGTAGTGCGCCTCCTTCTGGAGAGAGGAGCTGACCTTCATGCCAGAGATACGGGTGGAGGTACAGCTCTTATAGCCGCGGCCAAGAAAGGACGCCCGGACGTTGTCAAGTTGCTCCTGGAACGCGGGGCTGATGTGAATGCAAAGGACAACGATGGTTCGACCGCTCTTATGGAAGCTGCCTGGAAGGGCTATCTTCCCATCGTGCGACTGCTGCTGGATAAGGGCGCGGATGTCAACGCAAGGAATAGCGCAGGTGCTACCGCTCTGAGCTACGCCAGCGAAAGCGGCAGCACGGCAGTGAGGAACATCCTGCTGGAGCATGGTGCTCAACAATAGAAAACTCGCGCCTGTCAGCCTTTCTGCCAAGTCGCTGCCGATGCTGTATACTTCCAGCGACGGGATGTCAGGTGTGGGGATCGTTCCCTCCTGGAACGGAAGACGATCAAACGGCGCAAAGGGTAAAACTCCAAGGGGCCGCGGCTCCTTGAAACCGAGGGGTACTCATTGACCGGCACCCGATGGAATTCTCATCGGCGTTCAAGACAACCAGAGACAAGGCATGCGCGAACGAATGAAATACTTTGCACGCCACAGGAAAATCATACTCATTCTCGTCGCACTGGCGATGGGTTCGGGCGGACTGGCTTATTATTTGGTCACGAGAAACGAAGTCAGCACCGATGACGCGTTTGTGGACGGCCACGTATTCATTATCACCCCACGCGTTTCGGGTTACGTAATCAAGGTGGCGGTGACTGACAACGAACTGGTGAAAAAGGGCCAGCCTCTCCTGATCCTGGACCCGGTTCCGTACGAGGTTGCCCTGGCTCAGGCAAAGGCCAACCTGGCTCAGTCCCGTTTCAATTTAGCCTCCGTAGAGCTGGGCGTACCGCTTCAGCTTACCCAGACCGGCGAACAGGTGCGCGGGGCCAAGGCAGAGCTCGACAGCCTATATCGAACGGTGCAAGAGTTGCGCCGAAATGAGGAAGCGGCCGCTCAGAATGTCAAGCGGCTCCAAGCACAACTCCACCTTGCAGAATTGGACTTGGCGCGTATGACAGCTCTCAAAAAGGGCGGCGCGATTTCCCAACAGACGTTGGATGATACCCGGACGAATTATCGGGCCACGCGCGCTCAGGTTCGAGCCGCGCAGGCAAAGCTGGAATCAGTCAGGAAACAACGACAGGCGCAGGAGTCGAATATTAATCTGCGTGAAGCCAACATTGCACTTGCTGCAACAGGAACGGAGCAAGCGCAAATCAAAGCTCGGCAGACGGAAGCACAGAAAGCGCGAGTGAAGCTGGCCGAGACTCAGGTCAAGCAGGCCAAGTTAAATTTGAGCTACACCAAAATCATTTCTCCGTCCGATGGCTATGTGACTCGGAAAAAGATTGAATCCGGTCACTTCGTATCTCCCGGCCAGCAGCTTTTTGCCGTGGTGCCGCTCACTCCGCCCAATGTGTGGATCACGGCCAATTATAAGGAAACAGACCTCACGTATGTTCGGCCCGGGCAGCCGGTAACCATCGAAGTCGATACATATCCAGGGGTACGAATTAAAGGAAAAGTGAATTCCATTATGGCCGGCACGGGCGCAGCATTTTCGCTCTTTCCTCCAGAGAACGCTACGGGAAATTTCGTCAAAGTGGTGCAACGAATTCCGGTCAAAATTTCGATTGCCGAGGATCAACCCGATCCCTTGCCCGTGCTCCGAATTGGAATGAGCGCCGTGCCCACAATTTACACAGGGCAAACAAATTCATTGGATAATGGGACCGGACGACACAAATAATAAGTGGCTCATCACCGCTGCCGTAATGATTCCCACGTTGATGGAAATCCTTGATACAAGTGTGGCAAACGTGGCCTTGCCGCACATTCAGGGAAGCCTTTCAGCGGGACGGGATGAGGTCACATGGGTCCTCACTTCGTACCTCGTCTCAAACGCCATTGTCATTCCCATGAGCGGCTGGCTGGCTCGCCTCATGGGCCGGAAGAAGTATCTCCTCATTTCTGTCGGGGTATTCCTGGGGAGCTCCATCCTGTGCGGAGCTGCCACCACCCTTTCACAAATTGTCCTTTTCAGGATCATTCAGGGCCTTGGCGGAGGAGGGCTCCAGCCCATGAGTCAGGCCATACTGCTGGAAACGTTCCCTCCAGAGAAACGTGGGCTTGCCATGGGAATTTACGGCATGGGAGTGGTGGTAGGGCCCATCCTTGGACCGATCGCGGGGGGATACATCACCGATAACGCGTCCTGGCGCTGGATCTTTTACATCAACGTCCCGTTCGGTTTGCTGGGTGTTGCGATGATTCTGAGCTTCGTATTTGACCCCCCCTATCAGCAGCGCCGGGGCATGGGCGAGAAGGTGGACTATGGTGGTCTGGTCCTGACCGCGCTGGTGTTTTGGGAGCTGCGTCAGGAACGGCCCATTCTGGTTCTGCGTATATTCAGGGACAGGAGCTTTGCCACTGGCAATGTGGTGATGTTTCTTGCATTCTTTGCCTTTTTCGGCTCAATTGTCTTGCTCCCGTTATTCCTTCAGAATCTCATGGGCTATACCGCTTACCTGGCGGGTTTGGTACTCGGGCCGGGCGGAGCCATCGCGCTGGTCATGCTGCCGCTGATCGGGCGATTAACGGAAAAAATCGATGCCCGACTTCTCCTGGGAATGGGATTGCTGATCACTGCCTACTCAGTTTACTATATGTCCGGCTTCAATCTGTACATTGACTTTCGCACTGCCGTAACGGGGCGGCTAATTCAGGGCATCGGCATGCCGTTCATCTTTGTGGCTGCGGCCTACGTAGCCATGGCTTACGTCCCGAAAGAGCATATGAACAATGCTTCCGCCATCTTCAATCTGCTGCGGAACCTGGGCGGCTCTTTTGGGGTCAGCTTCGTCACCACCGTGATTGACCGAAGGTCCCAGTTTCACCAGAACCGACTGATTGAATACATGACTCCGCTCAATCCCGCGTATAGCGTTT
>JARRRG010000170.1:0-5348 GCA_037380965.1 Deltaproteobacteria bacterium | reverse complement strand
TGTCGAAAACCTGAAATCGTACCTGTCCACACAACTAGGCAATTTTCACGATCACACCTACATGGCAGGCGCCCTCATTTACCGAAGCCTCAGGCGCCAGGCGGAAGCTATGGCCTTCAATGATGCATTCTATTTACAGGCTGTTATCCTTGTCAGTCTGATCGGAATACTGTGGATCATACGGAAACCTCCGACGGGATCGGCGTCTTCTCCCTCGAATTCCCGCGTACCCCTGCACTAGAATTGCATGTTTTCATTGGGCTCCTTATAACCTGTGTAGCCAATCGCTGGTAGCCGTTGAAAGAATTCATCAGGGGAACTTTGCCCTGTCAGCGACCGCGTATTGAGAGGGCAATCAGTCACGTACGTATCAGGCTTCGGCCCAAAAGGGTGCCCAACGGGAGTATTGACCTCTCTTTGACTCGTCCCTGGGCCGGCCTCCCCGGGATGAACGCCGAATCGCGGCAGGTGAGCTCCGGTTCAGGCAAGAACCCGGGCGCGGGAGCGGTCAGTGCCTGCGAGGATCGAATGACAGGAGGAGGAACTTTTTCCACGGGTTCAGGGCATTTTGGCCGATTCTTTGTTCCGCGCCGAGACTAGACCAATTGTCACCGTTTCACGGCCAATCAGCCTCCCTTTTTCCGAGGAAGGAGCGGCATGCGGCCTCCTCCACACGGTTGAACAATCCTGTCTCCGCGGGGAGGAGGTAAAACGGTCAAGCGAGTGGTTTGCAAGGGGTGAGGTCGCGGCCGGTGCGAAGTTTTCGTGGCACGCTCAGACCTGAAATGTTCGTGTGACGGACGCGTTTTCCCGTTCCAAACACCATCGCTCCATGTACGGATCACGCGCGGGGATGTGAAAATGGTTGATGTGGTCGGCTGAGGTGAGGTACGCTTCGAGACGGGTGAAAAACGCTTTTCCCATGCGACAAAGAGGCAGTTGAGCTGCCGGAGACTCAGGGGAGACAATGCCGCGCCGTTTCCCGGTTGGAGGGCTGGTCGATTGACCGACTATTGGCCCGGAAAACCGCCAACACGGCCTGGCCACGGTATGATTCCGGGCAGACATTCCGTGATCAGCCAACAGTCTCGTAGCTGCTCAGCCGTCACAGTGAGGGCCGGTTCATGAAGTTAGGCGTGAGACCATTTCTCGGCAGCAAATTGGCTCCCATTTGGGCCTTTCTCATTCTTTTGGGCCCGGGCATCATAACCTCCACCGTGGACAACGATGCCGGGGGAATCACCACCTACTCCATAGCCGGTGCGCATTTCGGATTAGGGCTGGTCTGGTCTCTCGTACCCATCACTATCCTCCTCATCATAGTTCAAGAAATGGGGGCGAGGATGGGGGTGGTGTCGGGCAAGGGACTGTCCGATCTTATACGCGAGCGATTCGGCGCAAAAATCGCGTTCTACACGATGATCTTGCTCCTGTTCAATAACCTGGGGAACTGTCTTGCCAATTTTGCCGGAATTGCCGCTTCGCTGGAGCTGTTCGGCATCTCGCGGTACCTCTCCATTCCGATGAGCATCTTTTTTCTTATGTGGCTGGTGGTGAAAGGGACCTACAGCTACGTGGAGCGTGTTTTTCTCATTGCGTGCGTCTTTTACCTGTCGTACGTGGTGGCGGGATTCATGGTAAAACCGCAATGGACGGAGGTTCTCCATTCGGCGATCGTTCCCTCGATAACATGGCAGACGTCGTACATAGTCTTGCTCGTTGGTCTCGTCGGCACCACTATCGCTCCCTGGATGCAGTTCTATCTTCAAGCTGCGATTGTCGACAAGGGTCTTGGAGCAAAGGATTTGAGGGCCGTTCGCGTCGACGTGATTATCGGTTCCATTTCCGTGAGCATCGTCGCCTTTTTCATCATCATCGCGTGCGCGCAAACGTTGTTCAAAAGCGGAATCAGAATCGAGGAGGCCCATCAGGCTGCACAAGCCTTGGAGCCCATAGCCGGCAAGTACTGCTCGTGGCTGTTTGCTTTTGGGCTGTTCAACGCGTCGATGTTCGCGGCCTCCATACTGCCACTCTCGACCTCGTACACGCTCTGTGAGGCGTTCGGCTGGGAATCGAGTGTGAACAAGAAATTCTCGGAGGCCCCTCAGTTCTTTGGCATATACTGCTTCGTGATATTGTTGTCGGGCCTCGCTATTCTCATGCCCGGCCTGCCGCTCGTTCCGATCATGTTTATTTCCCAGGTCCTCAACGGCCTGGTTTTGCCGGTGGTTCTGGTATTCATGATCCGTCTGGTGAACGATCCTACGCTCATGAAGGAACACACCAATGGGCTCTTTCTCAATGTCGTGTCGTGGGCGGCGATCATTGTCCTTTTCTGCCTGAGCGCCGCGATGCTCTTTTTTATGATCGCGGGTTCCGCCGGGCCATAAGCTGGGGACCGGCGGTACGGTTTTTCGGCCTGTTCCGCGGGAGTGCGGAAAAAATGGACGGATCGCTCAATGTACCCGCGATCATTATTTTGAATGTACTTCTCATCCTGAAATAGCTTCTGATAGTCCGCCCGGTTTTTACCTCTACGGCCGTGTCCGATCGATCTGGTTCAACGTAGCAATACGTCTTCCTGTGGACGAGCTTGCCTTAGTGTTTTGCGCACCGGCTGGGCTTTTCGATACATCGGCCCGGGTGCCGCAACAAGAACCTTCCCGAGTGTTCGTTTCTTACGATCTCTTTGGTGAGCACATGGTGAGAATCCAGCGCTGAGCCTGAGACAAATCTGTCCATGACAAGAGCTGAATAGAGAACCAATTTACCGTGCCATTGTCTAATGCAGGTTGAAAGGAGGCGAATTGAATATGGATAATCTGATTGACCTGATAAACATGGGACGGGTAATCCTGGACAATGGATTCGACGCGGACACCTTTCTCACGTGGAGGCATATTTCTTTCGTTTGCCTCCTCGGTTTGTTGGGTCCCCTGAATTACTACACTCGCACCTTCTGCTCGTTTACTCGAGAAACCGCTCCCCAGAGTCTCCTGGCGGGAGAGGGAATTCTCGAGACGGCCAGAATGGCAATATGCGAGGGCCAGGTGCTCCGCGAATCGAGCAGAATTTTCAAGCCGTTCAAAGGTCATTCGAAATTCGTTCCGTGGCTGTCTCGGAAAAAGCATTGGTTTCCGTTGGAGCGATTGCAGTCCCGGCCGACGGCCTGAGCATATCGCTCGCGCGAAAGCCTTCAGAGCATGGTGCGGCAAGCTTGGGCTCCCGAGGTTGCTGGGGGGCCGGGCTTACGCATCGGTCCTTCCTCATCATGACTCGATCGCACCCGGCAGCGGGATAAGAGTCTGAGACCAAGATGCGGCCTGGCGAGGACGCGGCAGTCACGCGGACTTTCGCCCGCTCGCCATATCGAGCATGGTTTCGATTTGGCGGAACGCTCTCTCGGCATCGAACATCCGCGCGTCCGCGTGGTCGATTTCTATCATGGTGGTTGGTATGTGGTGTCGCTCAGCGATTAACCGCTTCAGGTCCATTTGCATGATCGAGTACACCTTGCAGCTTCGGTTGCTGGCGAATATCGCCGCATCGATGCTGAATCGTTCAATCAACTTTGACATGGCCTGGAAGCGCAGCGCGAGACCGGACGGGCTAATGGAGAAATTCTGCGCCCGCGCGAGGTATTGAATTGGGTCGCCACCGTCGTACCGAGGTTGTTCCAGGCCTCCCTCGAGCGTACCCATGCACGCGGTGTACGGAGCGCACACGACGTTCGCGTCCATCGCGGCAAGCCGCGTGGACATGCTTCGGAGCTGATGCCACGGAGCGATGCCGTCCCAAAGCAATCGAAACCGTTCATGCGGAACCGGAAAATCTCCTGTTTTGATCGTCTGTTCCGCCTCGCCGGCCAGGAGCCGGTAGTGATCGACGAGCTCCGGGGTGCCTCGAAGCGAGGTGATGTACGGGGCCATCTGAATGAACGTGTCGAACGCGGTAATACCGGTCGGCCGATGCGCAGCCGCGGCCAGGTACCGCTTCCACTGCTCCATGGCCTTGCTCGTGCGCTCGACTGCTTCCCGCGCTTTGTCAAGGTCGAACCGCTGTCCGCTCATCCGTTCGATGGTGCGACTGAGATCCCGGTACTGACCGGCGATATAGTCCAGATCTTTGGGCTTCTGGGGTCCGTAACAGAACGGCACGTCAAGGACGAAATGCGGCATGTTCATGGTCCTGTGGTACAGATCGAACCACTTGACCAGATGGGAACAATTGTTGTTGTCGGAAATCAGGAGATGAGGTTTCGGCAATCCCACGATCGGCGATCCTTCACCGTGCGCCAGGACGGTCCCGATGTCAATCCTCGCGTAGGAACAGAGGTCCATCGAGTATCCTGACCTCTCCGCTCTGCTCGCTTGCTCCGGGCCGATTCCCTTGGCCGCGCACATGGCAGCATGATTCTCGGGAACGGCAATCACCATGTCGAATCCCTTGAGAAGCTCTATGGGCACAATGATAGCGATCCAGACGACGAACGCGCCCTCTGCTGCGGCACGGTGGATACCTCGGTAATTGTCGAACATGAGCTTGGTGAGGTGCTGTTCCGCCTGACTTTTTTCTCTGGGTGACATTGCGTCTCCTTAGGCGTCCCCGTGATTGCTGTCCAGCATTTCGGCAAATGCTTCGATCCTGGTCCGGTACGTTGCCAGGTTGCGTCGATCACCTACCGTGAACTCAAGATCGAGGGTAGGCACGCCTCGTTGCTCGAGGACTTCCCGGCACAGGGGCAATTCGAAGTATTCGTTTTCGCAATACTTCACGCCCGCGAATAGGAAGCCGTCCGCTCCGGTTTGCTCAACCAGACCGACGAGTCGCTCGATTCGCTCGTCCGCGGTGTGCAAAAGGGTCGTGCACGGATAATGATTGCCGTACAGATCCACATAGTATGCACCGGGCTCGTCCGCGACGGGAGGAGTGTACCCGTAGGATCGCCTCATCGACGCAACATCGTTACCGACCACCCGCAGACCCGCGTCTTCGATCATCTCCGAAATCTCCTCCATGGGCGGAAGAATACCGCTGATCACCACGGTGGCAGTCGGTCGGAACCGGCGTTTCGCCAACGTCTCGTCCTCTGTTTCCGAGCGGAGTAATTCGAGGCGCGTTATCTGGTCCTCCACCGGGAGCACGTGATTCCACTGCAACACCGACGCGAACCGGCTGAAGCTCAAATCGCCCCGGGCCACCGATTGCTCCAGCTCCGCGGCCAGGCTTCTGGCCCGCCGGTAAAGCTCAACGCTTCTCATGAAGGCTTCCCGGGAAAATTCCGTGTGGAAGGTCCGCTCGAGCGCACCGATCAATGCGACGATTTCGTTGACGAGATAGCCGTCGCT
>JARRRG010000169.1:0-6592 GCA_037380965.1 Deltaproteobacteria bacterium | reverse complement strand
GCTTCCACTTCCTCCCTGATACGGCGGGCGAGTGCTGGAGAAGCGCCACCCGTGCTTATCGCTATGGTGAAGTCTCCCCGGCTGACGACTGCCGGCACCGTGAAGGTGCACAGATCAGGAACATCCGCTATATTGCAGGGGATGCGCTTCACCGTTGCAGCTCTATGGATCCGGACATTGACCTCGTTGCGGTCAGTTGTCCCGAAGATGAGGACCGGCGTCGGATCGCGTTCGAGAAGGGCCTCATCGAACGGCTCGGCAATCCACGTGATCCGCCGCTTTTCTAACAGATCCTTCAGTTCCGGCTCGACTCTCGGTGAAACTACCGTGACAGCGGCCCCGGATTCCAAGAGACTCACGACTTTTCGCAAAGCTACCTTGCCGCCGCCGACGACGACGACCGGCTTGCCCTTGATGTTCAGCAGCAATGGATAGGGCCTCACGAAAGTCTCCCTACAAAAATGCAATATTTTACCGAATGTTGCCGGGCCGGTCAATCAACCGGGCATGCCTACGCACAGACCGAAATCCATCTCGGGTTCCCACACTCTCTGCGCTGGGCTCGATCAGTGGCAAGTCCCGGTCCGCGTCAGCATGCGACTCGACTGCATACGGTTATGGATGGCGCCGATCCGAGGGAAAATGAGATCTCACAGCGACTGGCTGGGAAGAAGAATGCGTATGGTAGTTCCCGTACCCGGTGCCGACTCCACTTCAATTCTCCCTGTATGCTCCTGGACCACCCTCTCCACCATGGTCAGTCCGAGACCGAACGCCTGGGGACGAGTGGAGAAAAAAGGATCAAACACGAATTCAAGATCCTGAGAGGCAATGCCGGTTCCGGAATCTTCTACTTCTATGATGGCAGAGCCATCTCCCCGGCCCACAGACACCATGACCCGACCACCTTCCTTGGAAAAATGGATCGCGTTGTCGATCAAGGCATGGACCGCTTTCCCAATCAGAACGGGGTCAAACTGAAATCCGTGTCCAACGGGAATCGAGCTCTGCACGAGGAGGCTGATATGGCGCTCATGCGCACTCGGCTGCATCGCCTGGACCACATCGCTCACCACCTGAGAGAGATCCCCATCGGTCAACCTGGGCGGAGGAAGCGAGCAACACTCGTCCACTTCATGCACTAACTTCTCAAGTCGTCCGGCGGCCTGGACGATATGATCGGCATATTCTCTGATTTCCTCGTCAAGATTCTGTTCTCGAGCGATGCGTGATGCAAATCCTCCGATCGAGACCACAGGGTTCCTGATCTCGTGAGCTACGCCCATAGCGAGTTTGTTAAGACTCTCGATCTTCTCGAGGGATACCCTTTCCTTCTCCTGTATTAACTCTTTTTCCTCTCGTCGCAATTTAAATATTTCAGTGATGTCCTTGAACTGAGCCACAAATCCCGTGAAGGTGCTTCCGTCTTCGTTGCTGCCGAGGAGGTACGAAGTTGTCGCCGCCAGCCTCCTGATCGTGCCACGCGGATGATGATAGTCCACTTCCCTGTAATCGTGGAGGTTCCCTTCCACCATTGCATCAATAAAGAGCTGATGGAAATGGAAGTTCTCTTCCGTTCCCGGTAATGACGCGGTCAAGAACTTGCCCTGCAGATCTTCCTGGCTGTGTCCGAGGATGTCCTGGGTGGCCTCGTTTGCGTAGATCACCCTGCCCTCCTGATCCAGGACGATAAGGCAGTCGTTCACGCTGTTAAGAATGTTTTTGATCAGGCCATAATCCATGGCACGTGACTACCTCACCGGCATGATTCTCCACCTTCGCGGCGGTAGGGCCCCACGAAGAATCAAGGGGCCGGACCGCTCACGGTCGAGAAGCCGAATCTTGGTTCTCGGCTCGAGACCACCATTGTGGGAGCCGGCATTGGTCGATGTAGTGAAATCCTCGTACGGGCATTTTCTTGGTTGCTGCTGAATCCTGGATTTCCTTTCTATGCGCTCCCCTGGGAATTGAGGTAGGGGAATTGTCATCCATGAAGCCTCTCAGTGTGCAAAGAAGCTCTCGGGATCCCGGAGAAAGTCTCGATAAAAAGCGTAATGGCTTGTCTCGGTATACGATACGGTACGGATGGGCGGATCGTCGAAGCTGAGAATTTGGGCGCCCGGACAGCCCATGATAATGGGCGAGTGCGTCGCGATGATATACTGCCTGTTGCCGTTTCGAGCGAAGCCAAGGATGAGCCGGGCAAAGTCCACCTGGCCTCCTGGAGAGAGCGCCGCCTCGGGCTCGTCGATGAGATAGAGCCCATCGAGCTGGAAGCTGTATCCCCTGAAGAACCTCAGGAAAGACTCCCCATGAGAGAGGGTGTTCAAGGAACCGCCACCGTAATATTTGTCCCGACCGGGATCGTCCATGAGTATGTCATCGAGTGAACCGGCGAAATTGAAGAATGCCTCGGCCCGGAAATGAAAACCGTACGGATGCGGGGGGGCCAGACGGAGCGTCAAATAATCGGCAAGCTTTGTTTCGTAAGGGTTTCCATGAACCCGGTGGATCTTGCTGCCCCCCCACGGCAGGAAGCCTCCCTTCCGGGCAAGTGCATCGAGCAACGCGGACTTCCCTGATCCATTATCGCCGACAAGAAACGTTATCGGAGAAGTCAGCTCAATTGAATTCGTCTTCTGAAGCACCTCGATGTCGAACGGAAACATGTCGCGTCTGGGAAATTTCTCTGCGTTTATAGCGATCGATCTCAGATACATAACGTGATATGCCCTCCTGCGGATTCACGGTGCGCTGTCCCCGCTCGGCCTCGCGTCGGCCTCGTTCCCTGCACTTCGGTTTCACCCACCCTGGTAATCAGGTGACCCGGATGCGCTTGAATCCGCCCCGGACGCGTGGCTAACTCAAGCTCTCTCAAATTTTGAATATACCGGTGTCGAGGAGGGCTCCGAACATGTCTTCCGCTTTAGCGAATCCGTGGAACTCCTTGCTGTACTCGGCCTCGGTCTTGAAGCCGACTTCAACGAACTTGTTGATATTGATGAAAAAAGCATACTGGATAGTGGGAGAGACTTCCCCCGCGGAGTCACGATTCTTGTCCACATGCAGGTTAATGATGTCGATCTGGGGCAGGTCCGGTACTTCTTTATCCTTTTCCCTGAGACTGAGCCGGTCCGCGAGGTTCTTGGTCGCAATCCAATCCTTGGAAAGGATCATGGCCACGTCCAGGTCGTATTCCAGATCTCCTCCTCCCACGCAATTATGCATGGTGGGCCTGGCAAAGTAGGTGGTCGCAAACTCGTCGTACGAAGGCGGCTTTTCATCGAGCTTGCATCCTTCCTTGTCCATCGCCGATATGGCAAACACCGGACAGTCCAGCTCCAGGCTCAGGTCTGCAAGCTGAGCCGACGCCTCATTGACCTGACTCCGTATGTCTTCGTACTGCTTCTGAAGAGGAATCTTCTGAAGATAATCGAAAAAGAGGGCTATATTCTCGGTCCGAAATTCGTGCATGATATTGTACGCTTGGGCCTTGATGCGCTCAATCGTGTCCTTGCGCCCCCCTTCTATGACATAGAGATTGTTGCTGTAGGACGAAGAGCGCTCAATCACTTTGGACACGAGCGCGTGCCGCTGTTTTTCCTCCGGAGTCACTTCCGTGAGGAGCTTGACGGGATTGATGTAGCATTCCCGGCCCAGAAGCCTTGCCGCCAGTGTGCGACGCGATTGTTCCCACGTGTAGAAGAGTACCGGAAAATTGTTTTTTTCCGCCAAACGAGAAGCGAGGTCGAGCGCGAACGTGGTCTTTCCTCGTCGCGGAGGTCCCGCCAGTCCGTAATAGAACCCCTTCCTCACTCCCGACAGCAGGTGCTCCAATCTGTCAAAGGGATGGATGGAGAACCCAAGCAGTCTCTTCGTTCCGTCATACGGGCGATTGGTCAGTCCCCGGATCTCGGCGATCGTATCCTTAACCGGATTAATTCTTTTCCTCGCCCTCTGCTTTTGCATGTCTATAAGGCTCTGGATGATGCGGCCACTGAACTCAACAAAGTCCTCGTCCTTATACGGACCCTTGCGAACGGCAAAATTGGCCATGACCTGCGACACTTTGAGCATTCTCCCTCGGATGTTCTCATCCCTGAGGATTTCTATGTAGGCCATGACCTGATCCGCTTCTGTCGAATCTTCCTTCTTCATCGTCTTGAGGGCCTGGCCGACTTCCGGGTTGAACCGTCCATTTCCTTTGAGAACGTTTTCGAGGGTGATCCAGTCGATGACAAGGTCGGGAACCTGACTCATCTCCTGGACGGTCTTGAATACCACACGGAGATTGTGATCCCGGAAGACCTCAGCATTAAGTCCATCCTCCATAACGAGCGTGAGCAAATAACGGTCGCTGATAAGGGCACTGAGAACCTTGGTCTCGATTTCCCTGGACATGGTCGTTCTCCGCCACCGAAAACTCAGACTGTGTCACGAGGTTGTCGCGTCGCGCGGCCGCTGTTGCGAAACCGAAATCCGCGAGCGCTGCTCGGCTCCGTGAAGACTCTGAACAGGCTGGAATCAGGGGACAATCACCCACTCCTTCTGTCGCGTCCGACGGTCCCCGCCGTCGAGGAGTCGCCTCCAGCAGAGCCGACTAGAGTGCTGGATCACTTAACCTCGTGATAAGAAAGTAACATTTAGGTACGCCTTCTGTCAAGATGCGGAGTGGAAAACCAACCGCCTCCACATGACCGTACCTGCGATCCCAGCGCAAGGCAATCGGTCGCTAATCCTGGATGGTGAACCGCCACATGCAGAATCTCTCCGGTGGATGAGGATCCGGCGGAGCGTGGACGCATTCGACCATGATGCGCGGGTCTATCGCATGTGCGAAGCTGATGAATTCGCCTCGGTGCATTTCCCGGCAGTCGTACTCTCCCAGGTCACGCCTGAGGCGGGCCATCTGAGTAGGGCACTCCGGAACCCAGAGGGTCAGTTCGTCAGGTTTTTGCTCGACCTGGTACTCACACATGATAGCCCAGGGAAAATACCTCAAGGCCTTCAGGAAGCCTTCCAGCCCTCTCTCTTGAATCTCAAAGTCCTTGAGGATTCTTCCCGCGGCGAGTTGCGCCGCTTTCTCCCACACCTTTTCGTTGAAATGATCGGCAGTTTTAGAATCGTACGACTCTTCAAGGGAAATGTACCAGAAGGCGTCCACGACCCGATAATGCCACATCATGAAATCGAGGTACTTCAGCAACTCTTCCCGCTCCATCTCCGCAAACTGGATCATGTCTCCCTCTTCCTTTCCTGCTTTGACCTGCAAGCGTGCCTGCGTCCAGTCGGGTAGTTCAGTCCGTTCGCCGCATCGTGCCTCTCAGGGTGTCATCCGCCCGATGGTCTTCGCTGCGCGGCATGTGGCCGGATCGATCTCCGCTCGAAGGCATGAGGTCCTTTTAGTTGCCTCTGATTGGCGGATCTGTTATAGAGACCACCCAAATCCGGCTCGCCATGAAAGGAGTCGACAGAAGATGCGTGCCTTGTCTGCCCTGGTGGTGATCGTTTTCTTGGCCCTGCCCGTGTGGTCCGCGGCCGAACAATTATACAAGGTTCCCAATGTGAGTTCCATGAAACATGTGACGAGCCGATCCTCTGACCGGGCTCCGGACATTCCGGGCAAAGAAACCTCCATGGAGTACTATTCCGCGCCCGACGGCCAGATTGTCACCATTTATTCATACCGTGGCAGAAATGTGGCATTCAGCGTTCACTCCAACAAGGATGTCCAGAAGACCTACCGGCTGTTCATGGACCTGAACGGAAACGGGCTTTTTCAAGAGGTCCCGGGGGGGACGCACTGGCAACTTCCCGGCTGGGCGCGGTGAAAGGGTCAACCCCCGGGGTCAGTACTGCCGCTGAGTCGTTCATTTCGGACTATTCGCCATAATCTCTGTAGCGTCACACGTCCTACCTGTCGCTGATCCGCGTGCAGCCTGATCCGCACACACACAACCGCGTTGCGACCGCGCGAACTGAAAGACATGCGGTCTGTGCCATGTCTGCAATATCGAGTCCGCCACGATGATGATCGGCTCGTGGAGCTGCGAAGGACAGCCGGGGAACGAAGTTGTTTGCGTGACCGGCACGTCTCCGGGTGGTTAGGTTTGTATGGGGCATGGCAAAAGGGGCTCATACCTGGCCCATCAGTGCGTTCAGTGATTCGAACCCCTTTTCGCGTGAGTACCTGGCCGAAGAGACGAGTGTGATGTATTGTTATGAGTACCTGATTTTCGGAGTGAGGAATACGCGGGCGGTGGGATTGATCGGGGATTGGTGAGACGGAATTATGCATGAAATGGGAATCGTACAGAGCATCATGGAGATACTCGATCAGCAGGCCAGCATTCACAACGTGAGGAAGATCGTTCGAGTTCGGTTGGAATTTGGCGCGCTCACCGCGGTAATGCCCGAAGCGATCCGTTTCGCTTTTGACGTGCTTTCGAAGGACACCGTAGCGGAGAACGCGGAACTGGATATTGCCATCATACCCATCAAAGTCTACTGCCTGGACTGCTTGAAAGAACATATACTTGAGAACTACCAACCATTGTGTCCCTCCTGCAATTCCGGAGCATTGCAAATTGTC
>JARRRG010000168.1:0-7375 GCA_037380965.1 Deltaproteobacteria bacterium | reverse complement strand
GACATCCCGATCATACGGGGGAGTGCCTTGAAGGCGTTGGAGGCGGGAGATCCGGACCATCCGGATGCGAAGTGCATATTGGAGTTGATGGATGCGGTGGATGCGTATGTACCGGTACCGGTTCGTGACACGGAGAAGCCGTTTCTGATGCCGATCGAGGACGTATTCAGCATATCAGGTCGTGGGACGGTGGTAACGGGTCGAGTGGAGCGAGGCCGGATCAACGTGAATGACGAGGTGGAGATCGTGGGGATTCGGGAGACTCGCAAGACGGTGTGCACGGGAGTGGAGATGTTCCGCAAGGTGCTTGATTCGGGTGAGGCGGGCGACAATATCGGGGTGCTGCTTCGCGGGATCAAGCGGGATGAAGTGGAACGCGGTCAGGTGGTGGCTGCGCCGGGCTCGATCACGCCGCACACGAAGTTCAAGGCTGAGACGTACGTGTTGACGAAGGAGGAGGGAGGCCGGCACACTCCGTTCTTCAATGGGTATCGGCCGCAGTTTTATTTTCGGACCACGGACGTGACCGGGGTGATTCAGCTTCCCGAAGGGGTCGAGATGGTGATGCCGGGAGACAATGTCTCTCTGGAGGCGGAGCTGATCACGCCGATAGCGATGGAGAAAGAGCTCAGGTTTGCCGTCAGGGAAGGCGGCCGCACCGTCGGAGCCGGAGTCATCTCCGAAATAATAGAATAGGGCATTTTCCGAATTCACTGAGAGGTTTCGGACATGGAGATGCAAAGCCTTAAAATCAGAATTAGATTGAAGGCGTACGATCATAAGCTCTTGGACCAGTCCGCGACGGAGATCGTTGAAACCGCGTGGCGAACCGGCGCCAAGGTGGCAGGTCCCATACCTCTCCCCACGAGGATCCACAAGTACTGCGTATTGCGCTCGCCTCACATCGATAAGAAGTCGCGGGAGCAGTTCGAGATACGGGTTCACAAACGGCTGCTCGACATCCTCGAACCCACGCAGCAGACACTGGATGCTCTGATGAAACTGGACCTCTCCCCGGGAGTGGATGTCGAGATCAAGGCTTAGGGAGAATCAGTTCATTCGGGAGCTTGAGGAGCTGGCCATGGTTCAGGGAATGATCGGAAGAAAACTTGGGATGGTCCAAATTTTCAACGAAGACGGGCATGCCGTCGGGGTCACCGTCGTTGAGGCGGGTCCGTGTGCGGTTATCCAGAAGAAGGCTGGATCAAAGGTGCAGCTCGGCTACGGCGCGGTAAAAGAAAAGAAATTGACCAAGCCGGTGCAGGGACACTTCAGGAAAGCCGGAACCGCGATGTTCCGGACATTGAAGGAATTTCACGCGGACGAACCCGATTCCCTCGAGATCGGCCAAGAAATTCGGGCGGATATCTTTAGCCCCGGCGAAACGGTGAAGGTGGTGGGCACGAGCAAAGGCAAGGGGTTTGCCGGAGTCATCAAACGGTGGAATTTCGGTGGAGGCCGGTCTTCCCACGGCTCCCGTTCCCACAGGATTCCCGGATCCGTCGGCCAGTGTGCAAGTCCCGCCCGCATCTTCAAGGGCAAGAAAATGCCCGGGAGACTGGGCGGAGTTCGGGTGACTGCCCCGCGGGTCAAGGTGGTCGAGGTGCGGGCCGAGGATAACTTGATCTTTCTCAAAGGCCCCATCCCCGGCGCCAACGGGGGAATCGTCTTCATAAGGAAAAGCTGATGGCCTTGGTAGATGTTATCAACCAGAAAGGCGAAAAAGTTGACTCCATAGAGCTTGATGACAAGGTCTTCGACGCGGATGTCCGCGATCATCTGGTTCAGAGAGTGGTGGTGTGGCAACTGGCCAAACGGCGGGCGGGAACCGCTTCCACAATCACGAGGAGCGAAGCCCGGGGCGGCAGCAAGAAGCCTTGGCGTCAGAAAGGGACGGGACGGGCCAGGGCCGGCACGAATCGATCGCCCATCTGGACCGGCGGTGGCACGGTTTTCGGTCCCCATCCACGCTCGTACGCCTTTTCGCTGCCAAAGAAAGTTCGAAAAGCCGCCCTCAGATCGGTTCTGACTTCCAGGCTCAAGGACGGCTTTCTGACCGTGGTCGATAAGATTGAGCTCGAGGCCCCCAAGACGAGGCTTTTTCTCGAAATGTGCCGAGAAATGGGACTGAACGGCGAAAAGATCCTCTTTGTGACCCCGGAAAAGGACGAGATGTTGAGGCGAAGTTCCCGAAACCTCCACCAGAACCTCATCTTGCCCTGTGAGGGGCTCAACGTGTACGATCTGCTTCGCTTTCAACGGGTGGTGCTTCTCAAAGAGGCTGTACCGAGAATCCACGAGAGGTTGGCCTGATTATGCAAGAATACAAGATAATCAGAAAGCCCGTCATCACGGAGAAGGGCACCATCCTGAAGGATGAAAACAATCAACTCGTCTTTGAGGTGGACCCCGCGAGCAACAAATCGGAGATACGAAAAGCGGTTGAGAAGCTTTTCAAGGTGACGGTGCTTAAGGTACAAACCCAGAATCGGCAGGGAAAACCGAAACGGCTTGGGCGCACGGTAGGACGAAGGAACAAGTGGAAGAAGGCCATCGTGACGCTCAAGCAAGGCGACAGAGTGGACTTCTTCGAGGGGGTCTAGAAGCTTCGGCTCGGCTCCGGCACAGGCGCGGGCTCACGGGAACGATGCGGATAAGCGCCTGTCTGGAACATCGAATAGCATCAGGGAATGAATCGATGCCCATTAAGAAATACAAGCCCACATCTCCCGGAATGAGGTTTCGTACGGGGTTCACGTTCGATGAAATAACCTCCGAGGAGCCCCTGAAGGCCCTCACCCGGGGAGTGCTCAAGACAGGCGGCCGGAATAACCGCGGCAGGATAACGGTGCGACACCGGGGCGGCGGCCACAAAAGGCTGTATCGAGTGATCGATTTCAAGCGGGACAAGGACGGCGTCCCCGGTAAGGTCCACAGCATCCATTACGACCCGAACCGCGGAGCACGGCTCGCGCTGATACACTATGCCGACGGCGACAAGCGGTACATCCTCTTTCCGCAGGGCCTGAAGGTGGGCGATTCCGTGATCGCTGGAGACAACGTCGACATCAAGCCGGGCAACTGCCTCCCCCTGAAGAACATTCCTCTGGGCACCTTTGTCCACAACGTGGAGATGAAAATCGGCAAGGGTGGGCAGCTCATCCGATCGGCCGGAACCTACGGGCAGTTGATGGCCAAGGAAAAGGGATATGCCCAGCTCAAGCTCCCATCGGGTGAAGTCCGCATGGTTCTCGATCGGTGCCGGGCCACGGTGGGGCAGGTGGGCAATCTCGAGCACGAGAATGTCTCCCTTGGACGCGCGGGTCGCACCAGACATCTGGGCCGGCGTCCCCATGTGCGGGGCGTGGTGATGAATCCGGTGGATCACCCACATGGCGGAGGAGAAGGGAGGACGTCCGGAGGTCGTCATCCTGTGACACCGTGGGGCGTTCCCACTAAAGGCTATAAGACGCGAAAGAGGAACAAGTACTCGGAAAAGTACATTCTGAAACGAAGGAAGTGATTACGATGCCGCGTTCGGTGCGCAAGGGTCCGTTTGTGGACGCACATCTTCTCAAGAAAGTTACTCAGGCCGAGCAAACCGGTTCGAGAAAGGTTATCCAGACCTGGTCTCGGCGATCTACGGTGATCCCGGAAATGGTGGGTCTCACCTTCGCGGTTCACAATGGAAAGAAGTTCATCCCCGTGTTCGTCACTGAAAACATGGTCGGACACAAGCTCGGGGAATTCTCTCCAACCCGCACCTTTTTCGGACATGCCGGTGACAAGAAAGCCAGAAAGGGGAGAAGGTGATGGAGTGGCAGTCCACCCTCAAACACACTCGGATTTCGCCTCGCAAAGCGAGGCTTGTGGCCGACATGATCCGGGGCATGGGGGTTGGTAAGGCGTTGGGGCTGCTCCAATTCACCCCCAAGAAGGCGGCCCACATAATCAAGAAGGTGGTTCAATCCGCGGTGGCCAATGCAACGCAGTCTCACGGGGTGGATGAGGACAGGCTCTTCATCAGCACCATCACCGTGGACGAGGGGCCCGTCATGAAGCGCTGGAGACCGCGCGCGATGGGAAGGGCTACCCGGATACGAAAACGGACCAGTCATATCTGTGTGGGAGTGGAGGAGGAGCGGTAGTATCTCGTAGAGAATAGAGGTCCGCTGATCGCCCGGTCACATGATCACGCGACAGGCGGCCGAGCGGATCGCTGAACCACCCGCAGGAGGGTCAATCTTGGGACAAAAGGTACATCCTCTTGGATTCCGTCTGGGCATCACCAGGACATGGGATTCTCGATGGTATTCAGAGAAAGATTACGGAGATTTCCTCATTGAGGATCTCAGGCTACGTGGTTTCATTAAGAAACGACTCGCTCAGGCCAGTATCTCGAGGATCGAGATCGAACGGGCCGCGGGAAAGATTCGTCTGATCATTCACACCGCGCGTCCCGGGATCGTGATCGGCCCCAAGGGGAGCGAGATCGAGAAGTTGCGCCGTCAAATTCTCAAGATGACCGACAAAGACGTGATCGTAGACATCAAGGAGATCCGCAGGCCCGAGATTGACGCCCAACTGGTGGCTGAAAATGTGGCTCAGCAACTCGAGAGACGTATCGCGTTCAGGCGCGCCATGAAGAAGTCAGTCGGCAGCGCGCTCAAATCCGGGGCCAAAGGAATCCGGATCGCCACCGCGGGCCGGCTCGGAGGAGCCGAGATGGCAAGGCGGGAGTGGTACAGGGAGGGCAGAGTTCCCCTCCACACCCTGCGGGCCGATATCGATTACGGTTTCGCCCAGGCCGCCACAACCTACGGTGTGATCGGGATCAAGGTCTGGATCTTTAAAGGTGAGATAATCAAGAGTTCTTCAGCGGAGCTGTGACATGCTTGCGCCCAAGAAAGTGAAATACCGGAAGAGGCAGAAAGGCCGAATGAGGGGCCGTCCCCTCAGAGGAACCCATGTGTCATTCGGGGAGTATGGCCTGATGGCCCTGAGTCCCGGCTGGATCACCTCGAGGCAGATTGAGGCGGGTCGAATCGCGATGACACGCTATGTGAAAAGGGGTGGCAAAATCTGGATTCGCATGTTTCCGGATAAGCCCATCACCAAGAAGCCGGCCGAGACCCGAATGGGCAAGGGCAAAGGCTCGCCCGAAGAATGGGTTGCGGTAGTCAAGCCCGGGAAGATCATGTACGAGATGGAAGGGGTTCCCCTGGAAGTGGCCAAAGAGGCATTCCGCTCGAGTCCAAGGAAAAAGAATTCCGGGAAGAGGAGTTCAAACTGAGGTTCAAGCATGCCACGGGCCAGCTCGAAAAGACCGACCGCCTCAAGGCCATTCGAAGGGACATCGCCCGCGTGAAGACCTTGATCAGAGAAAAGGAGGCGTCCGCATGACGAACTCCTCCCAGGACCGGAGACAGCGCAAAGTACGGACCGGTGTGGTCATCAGCAACAAAATGGATAAGACCGTCGTGGTCGAAGTAAGCCGAAAAGTGATACACCCGGTCTACAAGAAGTACGTTCGACGCCGAAAGCGTTTTATGGCGCACGATCAGGAAAACCAGTGCCGGATAGGTGACGAGGTGCTCATCGTCGAGACCCGTCCCCTCAGCCGTCACAAGAACTGGCGCGTCCGGAAGGTGCTCCGAGAAGCAGCCCTCCCCGGAGGTGCGTGATGATTCAGCAGGAAACGCGTCTGGACGTAGCCGACAATTCCGGGGCCAAGCAGCTTTACTGCATTAAGGTCCTTGGAGGAACCAGGCGCAAGTATGCCAGTGTGGGTGACGTGGTCGTGGTGTCGGTCAAGGTGGCCATTCCCAATTCCAAAGTGAAAAAGGGCGAGGTCCACAAGGCCGTGGTCGTGCGTACCCGCAGGGCGGTCAGACGCCCCGACGGATCGTACATTCGGTTCGACGACAACTCCGCCGTTCTGATCAATAACCAGATGGAACCCATCGGGACACGCATTTTCGGTCCTGTGGCCAGGGAGCTGAGGGCTCGGAAATTTATGAAAATCGTTTCCCTCGCTCCGGAGGTTCTGTGACAATGACCGACATCAAAGCAAACGACACGGTAAAGGTCATCTCGGGCAAGGACAAGGGACGAAAGGGCAAGGTGATTCGGATAATATCCGGTAAAAATGCGGCTCTGGTCGAAAGGCTGAACTTTGTGAAACGCCATGTGAGAGCCGGCGCCCAGGCAGGCCAGCAGGGGGGTATCATTGAGAAGGAAGCTCCCATCCGCCTGGACAAGCTCATGCTCGTGTGCCCCAAGTGTTCGAAGCCCACACGAACGGGTAAAAGGACACTCGATGACGATACCAAGGTCCGATTTTGCAAACGGTGTGACGAGCAAATAGAGAACTAGAAGGACTCATTGCATGGCAGCGCGTCTCAAAGAATACTTCGAAGAATCGGTCGTGCCGGCCCTGATGGACCGGTTCAAGTATAAGAACCGCATGCAGGTGCCTACACTGAAAAAGATCGTTGTCAACATGGGGCTCGGGGAGGCGATTCAGAATCCCAAAGTCCTGGATAGCGCGCAGAACGAGATAGCCCTCATTACCGGCCAATGGCCGGTGCTCAGGCGGGCACGGAAATCGATCGCCTCGTTCAAGCTCCGGGAAGGGATGACCATCGGTTGCAAGGTCACCCTGCGCAGAGGCAATATGTACGATTTCTTCGACAAGCTGGTAAACATCGCTCTACCAAGGGTCCGCGACTTTCG
Source organism: Deltaproteobacteria bacterium (assembly GCA_037380965.1). Taxonomy (GTDB): domain Bacteria; phylum Desulfobacterota; class Desulfomonilia; order Desulfomonilales; family Desulfomonilaceae; genus JARRRG01. Next base: position 640 of record JARRRG010000168.1, on the reverse strand, counting down.
CGGGATCAACCCCCGGGGATTCGATGGCAGGGGCAACTTCTCGATGGGTATCAGGGAACAGATCATCTTCCCCGAGATTGACTATGACAAGATTGACAAAATCCGGGGAATGAACATCACTCTGATTACTTCAGCCAACACTGATGAGGAAGCGAGGGAACTGCTGGGGCATTTGGGGATGCCCTTCAGGAGATAAGTTCTCCTGGTGTGCCACGGAGGATACATGGCCAAAAAATCCTTGATCGTAAAAGCTTCATTGCCTCAAAAATTCCGCGTGCGAGAGTACAATCGGTGCCAGATCTGCGGTCGGCCGAGGGGTTACTATCGCAAGTTCAAAATTTGCCGTATATGCTTGAGGACCCAGGCCCTGAAAGGCACCATCCCAGGTATGGTCAAATCAAGCTGGTAGGAGAACCCTGAGATGAGCATGACCGACCCGATAGCCGACATGTTGACGCGCATCCGAAACGCCCGGCAAGCGCGCAAGGAGCAGGTGAGCGTGCCCGCCTCCAATCTCAAGATCGGTATCGCCCAGATTCTGAAGGAAGAAGGCTATATCAAGAAGTACAAGGTCATCAGATCCCCGAGGAACAAGCAGGGAAATCTCAGGCTTACCCTGAGGTACGATGATGAAAGTCAG
>JARRRG010000167.1:0-8511 GCA_037380965.1 Deltaproteobacteria bacterium | reverse complement strand
GAAGGAAGACCGAACATAACGGCTGTGAGCCCGGCAGTGACGGTCGCGAGTGGGCAGGCAATCCAGTACGACAAACCCGCGTGGCCCATCAGCATCGCGGTCGTGTACGCGCCTACCGCCATAAAACCAGCCTGTCCAAGTGATATCTGGCCGCACAGCCCGGTAACGAAATAGAGGCCCAGCACCGCGACGATGACGATGCAGGTCTCAATACACCAGCTCAGCCAGTGCGCACTGAGCATGGGAGGGATCAGTACGGACAGGACCACGCCCACGATCAACCATGCCCAATGCGCTTTTGTGCGGACAATGGCAATGTCCTTCTCATACTGAGTATTGAAGATCCCGCACGGGAGATCGGCATTCATACTAGATCCTCTCTATGTGCTCTTGGCCGAAAATGCCATGCGGCCTGAAGATCAGGGTGATCAAGATGATGAGATGAGGGACAACTTCTCCGGCCCCGCCTTCGGTAATCGGATCTGCATAGCCTACTGCCATCATTTCCAGGGCGCCCACGATAGGCCCGGCGATGATGCAACCCGTGATCGAGTCGAGACCTCCGAGGATGATCACCGGGAAGACTCGCAACGCAATCGTTGACATGGACGGCGAAACACTCTCGATGTTCCCGAGGAGAAACCCCCCGGCCATCGCGCTCACCGCCGCGATCGCCCACGCGGTGCTGAAGATCGTCCCGACCCTGACCCCGCAGCTCCTCGCGGCCCATACGTACAGGCCGCCGGTGGGCAGGAGCGTGGGAAATGCCTCTTCCTCACTTCCGAAAATCGGGGGGATCGCGCTGTCCAGGAAGGTCGCCAGGGCTATGGTCATCACAATCACGGCCATTAACGGCTGGCCTGTCATGGGTCGAATCGTCAGTCGCTCGATCACAATGCCGAGCGATGCTCCGCACAACACCGAGAGGAGACCGGCCACCCAGAAAGGCATCCCCAGGGGAACCATGAACGACCAGACGATGAGCGCTCCTATGGCCAGTAATTGTCCCTGAGCAAAATTGATCACCCCGGTGGACTTGTAAATGATCACGAAACCCAGGGCCACCAGCGAGTAGACTCCACCCAGCATGATCCCGCTGACAAGCAGTTGGAAGAAGAAGTTCATGGGATGTTCCGCCTCTAAAAGAGTTGTCGAATGGATACGGAGGTCGTGGTCACCCCCGTTCCCCCGTCCCGGTACTTGAACTCCGAGCTTGCCTCAAAGGTGGACTTGCCCTCTGCGATCGCGGTAAGGAGGCCTTCGTACTTTCGCTCAACAAAATCCCTCCGCAATTTTCGTGTCCTGGTGAGCTCTTCTTCATCAGGATCAAGCTCCTTGTGAAGGCAGGCAAATTTCTTCACCCGGGACCCCTCCGGCAGAGTCAGATTCAGCTTCTTCAGCTCCTCTTCCACCAGATCCAGGACCTGGGGCTTCTGAGAGAGGTCCGCGAACGTGGTGTACGGTATGTGCCTCTTTTCGGCCCATTTGCCCACAAACTCGAAATCTATTTGCACGAGGGCCACAACATAGGACAATCGTTTTCCCCCAACCGCTATCGTGTCTCTGATGTACGGGCTGAATTTCAGCGAGCCCTCGATGTGTTGCGGGGAATACTTGAGGCCCGATCCCAAATCCATCATGTCGGCCATTCGGTCGAGGTAGATGACGTGCCCGTCTTCGTCGATGTGAGCCGCGTCCCCGCTGTGGTACCATCCGTCAACCAGAGCCTCCGCGGTTTTCTTCGTATCCTTGAGATAGCCCTGAAACACGCAGTCGCCTTTCCAGAGAAGTTCGCCCTCCGGGCTTACCTTTACCTGCATGCCGGGCAAGGGAGTGCCGATCGACTCGAATTTCACGTCATCGACTCGATGGCAACAGCAAAGCCCTGCTTCGGAAGACCCGTAGATCTGGCGAATGTCGACCCCCACCGCCCGGAACAGACGGAACGTACCGGGGCTGATGAGCGAGCCCCCTGTGTACGGAGCCTTGGTGCGCTTGAGCCCGATCTTGTCTCTCAGCGACGAGAACACGAGAAGATCGGCGAGCCAATCCAGCATTCTCCAGCCCGCGCCCGGTTCCTTCCTCTCCATTCTCATGTCCGAAACCCGGTACCCCACCGGCAGGAAGAGATTGAACAGGAAGCGCTTGATGGGTGACCCATCCTCGATCTTGGTCAGGATCATCGACGACAGGCTCTCCCACATCCGTGAGCTGTACAGGATCATTGACGGGCCGATTTCCCGAATGTCGCTCTGAACCGTCTCAGGTCTCTCCGGGAAATTGACCGTGGCCCCGGATAGTAAGCCCGCGGTCACGCAGAACATTTGCTCGGCGATCCAGGCGAGGGGCACGTAACTGAGGTAATCTTCCTGCGGTTCCCACGGCTCCACTTCGAACCATTGTTTTATCGTGGTGATCAAATTAAGGTGAGTCACCATCGCCCCCTTGGGCAATCCCGTGGTCCCTGACGTGTAGCAAATGATCGCCAAGTCCGAGGAACGCCCGCTCTCTATCGATTCCTCGAACAGGCCCGGATGATCCGCCTCAAACGTGTCACCGAGTGCTTGCACCTCCTGGAAGCTCATCACGAACGGATCGTGGTAGCTCCACATCCCCTTCGGGTCCCAGTAGATGACCTTTTTCACGTTGGGGATCTCATCACGTATCGCGAGGATCTTGTCGGTTTGTTCCTGGTCCCGCGTGACAACGTACCGTGCCTCCGAGTGAGCGACGATATACTTGACCTCGTCCGGCATGGAATCCACGAAGATGCCGACCGACGTCCCGCGGTTGGCCTGACATGCCAGCTCAGTCCAATACCATTCCGGCTCATTGTCCCCGATGATCCCCACGGTGTCGCCCTGGTCGAAACCGAGAGCCTTGAGGCCGAGGGCAAACCGTTTCACCTGCGCGTAACATTGGGACCACGTGAACTCCTGCCAGATACCCAGGTCCTTGTGGCGCATGGCGACTGCATTCTCGCCCCAGCGCTCATAGTTCCGCCTCAGTAACTGCGGTATGGTTTCTTCCCGTGTCATCGGGTTGATTCTCTCCTGCCGTCGGCTCCCGATGTGGCAAATTCCGTCTCTTTCAGCCCGAGATACGCGCTGATCACCTTCGGGTTCTGTATGATGCTCTCAGGGTCTCCCTCGGCGATCTTGATCCCGAAGTCCAAGACAACGATCCTGTCGGCAATATCCATGACGAGAGCCATGTCGTGCTCCACGAGGATGATAGGGATTCTCCTCGACTCATAGATATCGAAGATGAAGCGAGCCATGTCTTCCTTCTCTTCGACGTTCATTCCGGCCATGGGCTCATCCAGGAGCAGCACCCTGGGTTCGAGGGCAAGCGCCCGCGCCAAATCGACCCGCTTTCTCATCCCATACGGCAAGCTGGCCACGACATGCTTTCTGATGGCCTGGATCTCGAGAAAGTCAATGATCTCTTCGACGGTTCTCCGGTGCTCCACCTCTTCTCTCCGGGCCGGGCCAAAAAAGATGCCGCCGGCCAGCACACCGGTTTTCATTGCCACATTGCGGGCAGCCAGAATGTTGTCCAGGGTGCTCAAGCCGCTGTACAAGGCTATATTCTGAAAGGTTCTCGCGATTCCCATAGCGGCGATCTTGTGCGACGGGAGCTGGCTGATCTCCTTGCCATCAAACGTGATGCTGCCTGTCTGGGGGCGATAGAATCCGGTCATGCAATTGAAGAGAGAGGTCTTTCCCGCACCGTTCGGCCCGATGACGGCCAGGATCTCGTGCCTGCCGACCGCCATGCTCAGGTCGGTCAGGGCCGTCAATCCGCCGAATCTCAGGGTCAGATCTTTTACTTCGATGAGTGGCCTGTCAGCATCCACTGCAAGACTCCCTACTGATGAATCGGCGAACAGGGCCTGATCCCGCGACCGGAGGGACCCTTCCGAGCCACCGGCGAACCGCAGGCCGAAGGTCTATTTCAGAGCTCCGATGCATGACTCCATTGAGGTGCAACATCGCCCAGAGCCGGAATGCCCGGTTGTTCGATGCGCGGCGATCCCCTCACGCGGGAGATGGCAGAGCACCGGGCGCACCAGTACGGCAATGCGTTGGAGGCTCTCTGTAAGAGCGCCATCCCGCGGATCCGAGGTAAACGTCACCTGGAAGCCGGCGTTCCTTGCGGAGGTTCAAGGCCGGTTCAGGCCTGAAGCGAATATCTCACCCGAAAACGTGCCGGTACGGGCGGCAGCTCCTCTCGTGCTCGAGGATCAATCGCGTCAAGTATATGACTGTGTCATGAATTTTCGGGGTTTTCGATCCCTTGAAAGATCAAGTTGCAGAAAACTTCACTTATCTCGTCCGGGGTAAAGGGCCCGTTGGGCGAGTACCATCGGGCCACCCAGTTTACAGCTCCAAGAATTGCGAAGGAGACCAGTTTGAGATTCGCCACGCTCAAACACCCCTGTTCGATTCCTTCCTGGACAATGCCGACGAACATCCGCTGAAACCTGCGCCGCTCCTCCCTGACCTCGTCCCGGAATCTCTTCGGCAGCATGAGCTCCTGTTGTCTCAAGGCCGCGTACACAAACCTTGTTGTGAGGACTTTCACATGCTCGCGTATCGCCAGCTTGAGCTTCTCCTTGGGTGGCAACCCCTTCCTCTCGACAATCCTGGCCAGGGCATCGGTGGCCATGGTATGGGCCTTGATCAGGCAATGGAAGAGAATGTCGTCCTTTCCGTCGAAGTAATGGTAGAGCCCACCCTTGGTCATTTTCAGCTCCGCGGAGATATCCTCGAGAGTCGTTTTCTCGTATCCTTTTTCCGCAAAGATGTCGGCGGCCCTGTAACAGATCTCTTCTTTCTTGCCTTCGAATCCGCTTTCCCTGGGGTGTTCCATAGTGGGTCCGTATTGAGCGCGTTGCGCAGAATCTTTTTCAATTTTTGTGCCAGGGTTCATTTTCTCGCTGACCGTCGGTCGCTTCATCCACAGTACTCCTTTTTTCAACAGTATGTCAAAAATAATCCTTTTATAAAAATCATTTAACCTGCCACAGATGCGACGTGAGAATGTCTCCTTAGTATACACTGGGTCTCTAAAAGGGTTTATTGTATATTTAGTATACAGGACCCCGGTCCCGTGCCCCTGGACCCGTGCGAGGGGACAGACCAGGCGAAGCCTGCCGCAGTACCGTCAAGGAGGCAAGATCGGCACACACCTGAGGCTGGGCACCGCTGGATCTCCTGCCAAGCCTCACACGCGGCTGCCGTCCGCGCGCGGATTCGATAAGGGAATGCGCTGACAGCACTTGACAGTCCTGAACAATCTTGAGCACCATTGTGCCTCGGGGCTGGTACGATTCATGCTGCCCGGCCTCAATCGAGACAGAAAGGGAAACAGGGTGAGGCAAACGTGGAATATGAGCATCTGAAATTCTCCGTACAAGACGGCATCGCGCTAATAACACTCGACCGGCCCGAAGCCATGAACGCGTTCACGGCTCAAATGCTCGAGAGCTGGCTCGCCGCGATCACGAAGTGTGAGCAGAGCGAGGAGATTCGCGCGGTCATACTTACCGGAGCGGGAAAAGCCTTTTGCGCGGGCGGGAACATCAAGGATTTTCTTAGCCAAGATCTGAGGGCCTGGGATCTGAAGAATTTTCTCCAGGAGAAAGTCCATCGAGTCGCGCTCGCGATGGACGGGCTCCACAAGCCGATCATCGCAGCCCTCAACGGAGCTGCGCGAGGCGCGGGAATGGACATGGCTCTTTTCTGCGACATCAGGATAGCCTCAGAGAGAGCCTCGTTGAGCGAGTCGTACATCGATTGCAGATCATTCTCCCCTTGCCGTGCGACTGACTAAACGAGCGGTCAAGCAGGCGCTCAATTCGGATCTGCGTGACCACCTGGACTACATATCGTCGCAGATGGGCCTTCTGTGCGAGACGGAGCATTTCAGAGAGGCGGTACGGCGATTCATTGCCGGGAGCGGTGTGAGCGAAGAGGAAACACCATGACCTCCAACTACCGGAGCAGGTACATCAATCTGAGGGGCGTGCGCCTGTACTACCTCGAGTGGGGAGCCCCGGAGAATCCTCTGGTGCTCGCGCTGCATGGAACCGGAGAGAATTGCTACACGTGGGAGCCTTTTGCAGCCATGGCTTCCGGCGCGCTTCATATCATCGCGCCGGACCAGAGGGGGCATGCAATAGCGATTGGATCGTTCCACCGGCCTATGGGTGCGATGATTACGTGGATGATCTGCAAGCGTTCATCGAGGAGCTCAACCTTGAGAATCTCATACTCCTGGGCCATTCCATGGGAGCGCTCCACTGCACGACGTACACCTCGATGAGGCCGCAGAGGGTTACCGCTCTCATCCATGTGGACATCGAGCCGCAGCCCCCGCCATGGAACAAGAAATATCTCTATGGGCTGTACGAAATGCTCCCCGGGGACTACGATTCCGAGGAGGCTTTCGTGGCTCAGCTCAAACAAACAGCCCCGTATGCAAGCGAAGAATTACTGTATCGGCTTGCTTCTGTTTCGCTCGAACAGAGCGGTGTCGGTAAGCTCGTCAGTAAAGGCGACAGGGAAGTGTACGCCCACTTCGACGCCTCCTACGATCTCCGTGAGTGCCTGCCCCTCATTCATACGCCCACGCTCGTCATACGCGGCCAAGAGAGCCGGGTTATGGGCTCGCACGCGGCCCGGACAATGGCCGGCGCACTCCCCCGAGGCGAGCTTATAGAAATACCGTCGGCCACTCATCCGGTTCACCTCGACAATCCCGGGGCTTTTGGCCGTGCGGTCCTGGATTTCCTTGAAGGCCTCGGCCTGATTGGTGGAGAGAAGGGCTCCGTTCCAAGCGGATCGTGGTGAGACGGTCTCCGGAGAGGCAGGAGCCATGAGCGGATTCAACAGCTCTCCGGCATCGGGAAGCTACTCGAGCCCGCTGTCATCGAGATCGTATTCCTTGATCTTCTTATAGAATGTCCTGCGACTGATTCCCAGCATCCTGATGGCCTGCGACCGTGTCCTCGATTTCTCGATCGCTTTTGCTATCAAGTTCTTTTCTACATCCCGGATGACGGAGCGCAGGAACCGACCACCCTGGAAATTCAGGTGAAAACCCTTGGAGAGGCTCTCCTCGACAGGGAGGGCGCTCTTTTCGAGGAACATGGAAAACGGGAGGCTTTCCGGACCGACTTCCCCCCACTCACTCATGGTTGCTGCGTAGTCTACGACGCTCTTGAGCTCCCTGATGTTTCCCGGCCAGGGGAAGGCCTCGAGGAGCCGGAGTGCCTCATCGGAGAAGGCCAGCGCTTCAGCCTTCCACCGAGCATGTTCCTCGAGGAAGAATTGGGCCAGCAAACGGATGTCGGAGCCGCGTTTTCTGAGGGGCGGCAGATTGATCGTGACCGTATTGAGCCGGTAGTAGAGGTCGTCCCGGAATCGTTTCTGCCGGACGAGGCTGTCCAGTTCCTTATTCGTCGCGGAGATAATTCTCACATCCACCCGCACGTTTCGTGTTCCGCCCACCCTCATGAATTCCCCGCCTTGCAGAACTCTCAGGAGCTTTGATTGACCCGCGAGAGACGCGTCTCCTATCTCGTCGAGGAAGATGGTGCCGCCGTCGGCCTGATCGAAGAGTCCCTTCTTTCCTTCCCTGAGGGCGCCGGTGAATGCCCCTTTCTCGTATCCGAACAGTTCACTTTCGATAAGACTCTCGGGTATTGCCGCGCAGTTCACGTCGACGAAGGAGCCTTCCCGCCGGGGGCTCTGCCGGTGAATTGCCTGCGCGAGCAGCTCCTTTCCCGTTCCACTTTCCCCGATGATCATGATGGGAAAATCAGTTTTTGCCGCCTTCTGGGCATTGAGCAAGGCCATTCGCAGGGACACGTCCTCACCCTTGATCGAGGCAAACTCGGGAGAAAGCTCTTCGGAAAAGATCTTCCACGCGCTGGTGAACGCGTTCATCAGGTCCTCGGATATATTGAACCGTTCGTGTTCGCGCTCTCCGTCTTCCTCCACCTTCACCAGCACCGCACTGAGCCGTTCCGACTGGTCCGATGTAACGGGGGAGTCCAACGAATGGATCAGCACATCGAACTTCCTGTTCAGAGGCCCCAGAATGAGCCTCTCCCATGCCATGGGACGCCCTGTCTCCAGAAGGTGGGCATGGAGCTTCAGCAGCTCGTCGCACGGCTTCGTTATCCTCGGATCCCCGGAAGGATTGCAAAGTCTTGTGAACGGCTCATTCGCGTACACGATGGTCCCGGCCCGGTCCAGAACCGCTATGGGATCGGAGAGCCTATCCATGATCTCCTGCGGCAATCCTGGTATTGGCATCTGGTGAACCACTTAATGACCCGAGCAGCGGAGTACGAAGGGTTCAATGGGGAATGCTCTACAGATAAAACCGACCATTCTCTAACCCGGTACACTCCGACCCGTCGGCCGAATGGAGTCATCGGCTGAACATCGGAGGGAAGTCTGCGTGTTTTCGTACGGGCCGGATATCAAGGACGAGCCG
>JARRRG010000166.1:0-5395 GCA_037380965.1 Deltaproteobacteria bacterium | reverse complement strand
TGATGATCAATCACCCCCATGACTGTCCGGTCTGCGACGAAGGAGGCGAATGTCACCTCCAGGACATGACCGTTATGACAAGACATACCTACCGGAGATATCGCTTCCGCAAGAACACCCACCGCAATCAGGAGTTGGGCCCCTTTATTCACCATGAAATGAATCGATGCATTGCGTGCTATCGATGTGTTCGTTTCTATAGGGATTATGCAGGCGGACGCGATCTTAACGTATTCGGTATACACAACAGGCTGTACTTTGGTCGATTCGATAACGGGACGCTGGAGAACGAGTTCAGCGGCAATCTTGTCGAGGTGTGCCCCACCGGGGTTTTTACCGATAAAACCTTCAGGAAACACTTCACGCGCAAGTGGGACCTTCAAACAGCCCCGTCGGTCTGCGTCCATTGCGGGGTGGGCTGCAACACCCTTCCGGGTGAACGCTACGGCACATTACGGAGAATTCGCAACCGGTACAACGGCGAGGTCAACGGCTATTTTCTCTGTGACAGGGGCAGGTTCGGTTACGATTTTGTCAACACCGACCATCGAATTCGGACGGCTTTCCGTGGTGACGGGTCGGGTGGCATGACGGAAATATCTCCCAACGACGGCGTGGAAATCTTGGGCGGGATGCTCGATCAGAGTCAGGGACTGATCGGCATCGGTTCCCCGAGGGCGTCGTTGGAATCGAACTATGCCCTGTGGAAACTGGTAGGGCCCGAGCGATTCTATTCGGGCTTGTCCGGGAAGGAGCTTTCCCTTGTCAGAGCCGTCCTCGAAATAGTGCGCTCCGCCCCGGCCCCCTCTCCCTCACTTCGACAGGTGGAAGCGTCCGACGCGATCCTCATCCTTGGTGAAGACCTCACGAACACGGCTCCTCGCATGGCACTTTCCCTTCGTCAATCTGTGCTCATCCAGCCGGTACAGGCTGCCGAGAAGCTGGGGATCGAAAGATGGAACGACCGGCCGTTGAGGCAGGCGATTCGGAATGACCACGGACCTCTCTTCAACGTTGCCGCGACGGTCACCAGACTCGCGGACGTTGCCACCGAGAACATCCAGGCAGCTCCTGATGACATAGCCCGTCTCGGTTTTGCCGTGGCCCGCGAACTGGACGAGAGTGCCCCCGATGTCGACGATCTCACCGGCGGAATGAGGGAAACAGCTCGAAACATTGCCGCCGCGCTCAAGACTGCCGAAGCTCCGCTCATAATTTCCGGCATCGGCTCCGGTCAACAATCGGTGATGCACGCTGCCGCGAATGTTGCCGCAGCGCTCCGTCGCATGGGTCGCGACGCGAGCTTGGCCCTCATTGTCCCGGAGTGCAACAGTTTCGGCGTCGGATTAATGGACGGTGGACCCCTCGAGGCCGCCATGGCCGAGATAAACGAGGGGAGGGCGGACACGATCGTCATTGTAGAGAACGATCTCTACCGGAGAATGCCTCGTGGCGTTGTGGACGAGTTCCTGGCCCGGGCCAAGAATACGATCGTCATCGATCACATATTCTCGGGAACGTCGTCAAACGCGCGTCTGATTATGCCCGCGGCAACATTCGCGGAAGGCGAGGGGAGCCTGGTCAGCAGTGAAGGCCGCTGCCAGAGGTTTTTCAAAGTGGTGGACAACCCCGGGGAGATCAGGGAGAGCTGGCGATGGCTTGGTGACCTCATGATGAATACGGGTAGGGCGGACTCCCGGGCATTTGACTGTCTCGACTCGGTAACTCGCGCGATGTCCGAGGAATTGCCGGTCTTCAAAAGGGTACCTGAGGTGGCCCCCGACGCCGACTTCCGTGCGGTAGGGCAGAAAATCCCTCGCCAGTCGCACCGGTACAGCGGCCGGACAGCCATGCACGCCAACGTCGACGTCCATGAGCCAAAGCCGCCAGGAGACCCTGATTCGGCGCTGGCCTTTTCAATGGAGGGGTTCAGAGGGATGCCCCCGTCAAGCCTCATCCCGCGTTTCTGGGCCCCGGGCTGGAACTCGGTCCAGGCTATAAACAAGTTCCAGAGTGAAATTAACGGACCGCTCGTCGGAGGCGATCCCGGCTTGAGACTGATCGAAGGCGATGACGCGGTCGAATTCGCCTACTTCACCAGTGTCCCCAACGCGTTTCATCCGCGGAAGGATGAATGGCTTGTTGTGCCCGCGTATCACATCTTCGGCTCGGAGGAACTGAGCGCGTTGAGTCCTCCCATAAGAGAGCGCGTGCAGGGCCCATATATTGGATTGAACCCGGAAGACTCACAGAGCCTCGAGCTTGTCGACGGACAGGAATGCGAACTCGTCATCCTCAACAACTCGGTCAAGCTGCCGGTCAAGCTTATCTCTTCCGTTCCGAAAGGGGTGGCCGTGCTTCCCATCGGATTGGAAGGCCTTGAGACCATGTCGCTCCCGGCGCTCGGGCGGATTGTTGCCGGGGACTCCGGACACGAGGGATCCGATTAGACCCATGGATGCAGTACTGACATCGATTGCGATCGTGATAGGCGTCCTCATAGTCGTCCTGGTCATAGCGGCGGGCCTGATCTGGATCGAGCGGCGCTTCCTGGCGTTGTGGCAGGACCGGTACGGACCCAATCGGGCAGGGCCGTTCGGTATGTTTCAGGTCATGGCGGACGTAGTGAAGATCCTTACCAAAGAAGACTGGATCCCTCCTTTCGCGGACAAGCCGGTTTTTGTCATCGCGCCGGCGGTGATCGTGGTCACGGTGCTGCTCTCCTTTGCGGTCATACCGTTCGCGCCGGGCATAGAGGTTGCCGACCTCAACATTGGGCTGCTGTTCGTCCTGGCAATGTCGTCGCTGGGAGTGTACAGCGTTGCGCTTGCCGGCTGGGCTTCCAATAACAAGTACTCATTGCTGGGAGGACTGAGAGCGGCTGCACAGATGCTGGGTTACGAAGTCTTCATGGGCATGTCGCTGATGGGAGTTGTCATTCTCGCAGGGTCCTTTAGCCTGCGCGAAATCGTGGAAGCCCAACGCAATATCTGGTTTTGCATCCCTCAATTCCCCGGCCTGCTCTTGTTTCTCATTGCCGGATTCGCCGAGGCACGGCGTATTCCGTTCGATATTCCGGAAGCGGAGAGCGAGTTGGTGGCGGGCTTTCACACGGAATACTCGGGTATGAAGTTCGGGATGTTCTTCGTGGGTGAATATCTGGGAATCGTTCTCATCTCAGCGCTCATCGCGGCGCTCTTCTTTGGAGGCTGGTCAGGCCCCGTGCTGCCGCCATTGCTCTGGTTCCTCATCAAGACGGGGTTCTTTATCATGCTGTTCATTCTGGCCCGTGCCACGTTTCCCAGGCCCCGGTACGATCAGTTGGTGAGTTTCGGCTGGAAGGTCATGCTGCCCCTCGCATTGCTCAACCTGGTGGTCACCGGTGGCATTGTGTTGGCCGTCGGTCAGTGAGGCGTTTCGATGTTGCGATTGATAGGCGCACTGTGGGTCATGTTCACGCATTCGATTCGAAGGCGTGTGACGATTCTCTACCCGGAAAAACAGCCGTACCTGCCTCCCCGCTGGCGGGGGCGGATCATTCTGTCACGCGATCCCGGCGGCGAAGAGCGGTGCGTTGCCTGTTATCTGTGCGCCGCGGCCTGCCCGGTGGATTGCATTGCGCTCCAGGCCACGGAAAATGAAGCCGGGAGACGGTACCCGGAATTCTTTCGAATCAACTTTTCTCGCTGCATCTTTTGCGGGTTTTGCGAAGAGGCGTGTCCCACCTATGCCATTCAACTGACACCGGATTTCGAGATGTGTGAATATGAGCGACACAACCTGGTGTACGAGAAAGAAGACCTGCTTATCGATGGGCCGGGCAAGTATCCCGACTACGACTTCTACCGCGTGGCCGGCATACCCATCAAGGGAAAGGATACGGGAGAAGGGGAAGATGAGAATCCCCCCGTCGATGTTCGTGTGCTCGTGCCCTAGGTGTTCTGTCAGCCAAAGGTCGAGATGATGAATGCCGTTTTTTACATATCCGCCGCCGTGGCTGTAATCTGCACGCTCATGGTGATTGTCACTCTGAGAGTGGTTCATTCACTGCTCTACCTGGTCGTGTCGTTTCTTGCGGTGGCCTTGATCTTTTTTGTTCTTGGCGCCCCATTCGCGGCCGCTCTGGAGGTATCATCTACGCGGGCGCGATCATGGTGCTGTTCGTATTCGTCATCATGCTGCTGAACGTGAGCGGAAGCGTTCAATCGCGTGAAGCGGGCTTGCTTTCGCCTCTGGTATGGGTGGGACCGTCCGTTCTGACATTGATCCTTGTTGGTGAGCTGGTCTATGTCCTGAGCCGCGTGGAAGCCGTTTCCATGTCGGCCGCGGAAGTCGCGCCGAAGCAAGTGGGAATGTCTCTCTTCGGGCCCTACTTGCTCGGCGTTGAGCTTGCCTCGTTCCTGCTCCTTGCAGGCCTTGTGGGGGCCTATCACGTCGGTCGGCGAGTGAGAGCGTCACGGCCGGGAACAGGGGAGGGGTCGTAATGGCGTCAATTCCAATGGAACATGGACTCCTCCTCGCGGGAATATTGTTCGGAATCGGTCTGGTCGGCGTGCTGGTACGCCGTAATATTATCGTGATTCTCATGAGTGTTGAAGTGATGCTCAACGCCTCGGGCTTGGCCTTCGTGGTCGCGGGGGCGCGATGGGGACAGCCCGACGGTCAAGTCATGTTCATTTTCATTCTTACTATGGCAGCCGCAGAAGTTTCGGTCGGTTTGGCCCTTGCATTTAGCTTCTATCACCATTTCAAGTCGTTGGACTTGGACGCGGCGGACACGATGCGAGGATGACATGTTCGATCTGCTCTGGTTGATACCCGCGCTGCCATTTGCGGGCTTCCTGGCACTGATCTTTGTCGGTCAGTACACTCGCCGTGAATTCACGGCCGTTGTGGGAGTGGGCTCGGTAGGCCTTTCAGCGGTGCTGGCCGTACTGATGAGCCTGAACTTCATGAGGGCTCCCCACGCGGTCACCGCGTACTCGGAGACGCTGTGGACCTGGATGAATGTCGGGGGCTTTAACTCCGGGATCGGGTTATATGTGGACGCCCTCTCGGTGATCATGGTCCTTGTGGTGACCGTCATCGGTTTTCTCATCCACCTCTACTCAGCGGAGTACATGGCCGAGGATGAGTCCTATGCCCGCTTCTTCGCGTATATGAACCTGTTTGTCGCATCTATGCTGACGCTGGTACTGGCCGACAACCTCCTCTTGCTCTACCTCGGCTGGGAAGGGGTAGGGCTCTGCAGCTACCTGCTCATCGGCTTCTGGTACAAAGATCCGGCGAACGTGACCGCAGCGAATAAGGCGTTTATCGTGACACGAGTCGGTGACGCGGCTATGGCTGTCGGGCTTTTTCTCCTGTTCAGCAGCCTGGGAACGCTGCAGATCCA
>JARRRG010000165.1:0-7226 GCA_037380965.1 Deltaproteobacteria bacterium | reverse complement strand
CATGAGATCGGTGTAGGTAGAGGATGAGATCAAGCCCCGATCCTTCAATTGCGAAAGGCGTTTCCTCTTGCCGGCCGGGCCGGCCTTCAGGAAGGATGGATCGCCCTCAAGCAATCTCCACGCGGGCAGTTTTTCCAATTCTTTTCTTGTCAGTCGCGAGATCAGGCCCTTTGTCTCGAGCTCGTTGAGTTTTGCGAGACGATCGGCCCACGAGCCCTGTTGATAGTCCTTGTCCATCGCCAAGTCTTCCGCCACGAGAATTGCCTCGGTGGGAACTCTGTAGTGCCAACCGATCAGTCCCTTGTCCTTCAATGTCTTGAGAATTCTCAAGGACTCGAGAGGCGTGGTTCGCCGGTATTTGTTCGCGCCGACCACGATCCCTCCTGCGTAGATACGAGCGTACGCAAGGAAGACCGACCAGTCCACAAGCTTTTTCCGGTCAAGGTTTCCAAGCAATTCCATCTTCTCGAACGGGCTGACTTCCAAATAGGGGGTTTGGCCGACAAGATACTCGGCAATCAGCATGCGGTTCAGGAAATCCCTCGGGATCCGGAGATGTCCGAGTTGTACGTCATTGGTCAGCTCTGCCCATCTGCGCAGGCGTTCGACAGGATCAGACGGCTCCCGCATGTAACGATCCGCCCAATCGAGAAGGAGAAACGACAGGTCCGACTGCTTCAGCTCATTGGACCGTATGAGCCGCGCGGCGAGGTCCAGCTTCTCCCGGGGGCTTTTCCCTTTGAATCGGGGAGATTCCATGACACCGGAGACGATGTCGAACTGGTCGGAAGCTCGGCCTGGGGACGGTTGGAACGCGACCAGCGCGAGCACGACCGCAAGACCGATACATATAGAGAGAGTCCTCTCAGGATCAGAGTAATTCATTGCCGGAACCGTTACTCGGGGCCGTGAAGATCATGAGATGGAAGCGGCCGGACCCGTTGGCTCTCGGTTTTCTCCGGAAAATCGGCCCATGACGTGGAACCAGACAAAGTGACCGTAGGAGAAAACCAGAGCCATCAGTAGGCCTGCCACCAGGAATCCGGCAGCAGGTATTTCCACTAGAAAAAGGCTCACTATCGTAACGATCATACATAGCATGCCAGTGACAACCGAAAAAATCGCCAGCGTGAGGTAGGTCGGACTGGTCCTTCTGATCATTCCGATCATCATGGATGGACTGAGCGACTGCCTCAGGTTTCCGGAACTTGAGAGGATAACGATACTCGCCGGAATGACAAAGAGTGATGCCGCAAAAACCAGGACGGTAAGGATCATGAAGATATATCCAAGCGTAGGCATGGCGTTGAGAAAAAACCCGATCATCGCCAGCAGGCAGAGGCTTACGGGCACGAGCGCAAAGGCCAGCAGTACGGCAAAGACCTTTGAGCCTGCTATCCCCAGGTCTTTAACCTGAGAAAATTTCCAATCGGGAGGTGGATCTGCTGGAGATTCCATAGTGTGCCGTATCAGGGTTGCCAAATACCCGTACAAGAAAATCCAACCGATGATATTTACCACCAATCCTGCAGTAAAATTGAAGCACAGTACCGCTGAAAGCGCGAACGCGATCACCGCGAAGATGGCAATGGGGTGCCAATTCCCTCCCCGGAAGGGATAGGGGATCACGGACCGAAGATCCTCGTGGAAAGGAATGGATGCCTCACCATTGGCGAGTCGGCCGGCCTGCTCGAGCCCGGCGACCGATGCGGCTCCATCCTCTGCACCACCGCCCTCCTTTTCCGGTCCTCCGCGAAATACCCGTGCAAATTCAGGCACCTCACCTGCTTTGATCCAGGGGCGTTCACCCAGGCGAATCGAGGTTGACTCCTGGCCGTAACCGGGGAATTGAACCTCCACTGCGCTCGGAGTCCGTAATCCGGGATCGATTTCGAGCTGAGAGTCCTGGTAATCGTCACTGTCGGGCAGTTGGTTGGACATCAATTCCGGCATAGAATCACTAATCTTCTGACTCGGTGGCGGGGACGTTTCCTTTTTCGGGGCCGGTCTCATCCTGATTTTGAGGACCTTCCCACATTTCCGGCACTTGAAGCTCACCGGCTTGGTGGTCACCGGTACCTTCAGCTTGAACGCGGTCCCACATCCACGGCATGTTAAACGAACCTGTTTCTTCTCCATCTTACTTGCGTCTCGGGAAGCGTTATCCGCACGGGTGAGGTGAGAAAAAGGCTGTCTTTCTCAATCCTTCACCATTGATGCCGATCTTAGAATAAAACCGGACAGGGGGGAAGCTTTTTCTTGTTCCCCACCATTGTCCCGTAAGCCCCGTAGCGCCATGCGCGGGCCAGGCACAGAGCGGCGTGAAACTCGACGCCTGCGCCTCGACCTCTTATCCTGACGCTGCGAATCGGTCGTTGCTCTTGGCGTTTTGATCCATGCAGGGTATTTTAGAGGGCAGTCGGGACGAGGCCCGGGAGCCCGCGTTGAGGTCCTCGACCGTGACGTACGGACCCCGGCCCGGATTCCTAGCGGCCAACCCGGCGACATTGGATTGGATTCTCGTAAATGCGCTCAATAAGCGTCTGATGAGGGGAATGGAGCACCCAGCCCCCCGGGAGGCGGCAGTGATAGACTTTCACACCCACACATTTCTGAGCGATGGAGTTCTCGGGCCGAGCGAACTGGTCCGCCGTGCGCACGTGATCGGCTACCGGGCCATCGGTCTGGCAGACCATGTTGACGGGTCCAACTTGAGCGTGGTCCTTCCCATGATCGTCAAGGTCGCGGCCGACCTGAATCGTTTTCAGGAAACGCTCGTTATTCCGGGAGCTGAGATCACCCATGCTCCTCCCGGACAGATACCCGAGCTCGTTGAGGAAGCCAGGCGACTGGGAGCCGCGGTTGTGGTGGTGCATGGTGAATCGCCCGTCGAGCCGGTGGCTCCCGGCACGAATCAGGCCGCCATAGAAGCGGGGGTGGACATCGTATCTCACCCTGGATACATAACGGAAGCTGAGGCGCGCCTGGCCGCGGAGCGGGGTGTCTGCCTCGAGATCACCTCGCGGCACGGCCACTGCCTTACGAACGGCCACGTCGCCCGCGTCGGCCGGGACGCGGGAGCACGTCTGGTGATCAACACCGACAGCCATGCTCCGGGAGATCTCATAACCAGAGAGAGAGCCCTCCAGGTGTTGGTAGGCGCCGGCCTGAGAGGCGTGGAGGCCGATGCGGTCATGCAGAATAATGAAGACTTGCTGCACAAAGTTGCGCAGCGTTTCCCTCAGCAATAAGAGTGCACGATGCCATCCCCGTCCCCTCGTTCCGAATCACGATTCAGACCAATCGTCACGATTGCGGTTGTTGCCGTGTGGCTCGTACTCGTGGGGTTTCTCCTCAGGGACTACTATTTTCCGGCCGTTGCCGGGATCTCCCAGTCCGTTCCCATCTCCGCGGTCGAATCCGATGACTGGTTCGTCATCCGTATCAGGGGCGCGTACGCGGGTTTCGGGCGATCGAGGCAATTTCGTCAGGGCGACCATTGGGTTGTACACGACAATCTCCATATTTCATTGAATATTCAGGGCAGGCTTAAACCGATCATCATTGACAGCAGTGCCAAGGTTGATGACGATTTCAGACTGATCTCATTCGATGTGAAGGTAGCCTCGGGAATCATTTCATTTCAGCAAAAGGGTCGAGTGGACGGCAACTATCTATTGCTCACCATTCCCAAGTCGCAGGGAGGAGGTACCAAAAGACTCAGAATCCATGAGGCCCCGAGAATATCTCGCTCCCTCGGACTGCCCTTGCCTCTGACCGGCCTCAAGGTGGGCGATACCTTTCGCGTACCGGTCTTCGATCCCATGGATGGGCAAGAATGGGACGCGAGAATCACGGTACGGGAGAAAGCTGAAATAGAGCTATCCGGGAAGAAAAGGGACGCATGGCTTGTCCACGCGGAATTCCGAGCCGTCGAGGCCACCATGTGGGTCGACAAACAGGGGCAGCTCTTGAAAGGGCGCTTGCCTCTCGGCATAACCGTTGTCCGTGCGGACAAGGGTGAAATCTCCGGACAAGTCAAGGGATCCAGGACCCTCCCCGAAATGATGACGCTCGCGTCGGTGCCGGTGAAAGGCTCCATTCCTCA
Source organism: Deltaproteobacteria bacterium (assembly GCA_037380965.1). GTDB lineage: Bacteria > Desulfobacterota > Desulfomonilia > Desulfomonilales > Desulfomonilaceae > JARRRG01. The sequence goes on along the minus strand of JARRRG010000165.1, from coordinate 3,118 downwards.
TCCCCGGAAGCTGGAGCTTCTCCGGCTCAAATTCTTGGGCGGCCGCGGTCTGAACCTTCCTTCGGACCATTTCCGGCAAAAGGCCACAGACTCCGAGATCACCGTAACGAGAGAGAGCCTTCCGAAGGCCACGTACGCCATTCCGTATCAAGACCGGAAGATGCAGGAATATCTGGCCCCTTCTCGCTTTATCAGGAGCGATCATCCGAAGATCATTCAGAAGGCCCGGGAAATAATCGGGGACGAGAAAGATCCGGTAAAGGCTGCGTCGCTCATAAACAGGTGGGTCTTTGACAACATTAAGAAAGTCCCTACTCCTGCCGTGCCCGATGCCTATACAATCCTGGAGACCAGGCAGGGCGACTGCAATGAGCATGCAGTGCTGGCAGTGGCTCTTGCACGCGCCGTAGGCATTCCGGCTCGCATAGCCCTGGGACTCGTGAACATGGATGAAGGATTCTACTACCATGCCTGGGCGGCCTACTGGGCGGGTGACACCTGGTTCACCGGCGATCCTCTCATGGATCAGGTCCCCGCAGACGCGACGCACGTGACCCTCTTGTACGGTGACGTGGATAAGCATATGAACGTGCTGACGTACTTGGGCAAGCTCAAGCTTGAAGTCCTCGAGGCAAAGTAAACGAGGTAGCGCCCCCACTCAGGAGAGAGTGCGTCGAATTCAGGCCGGCTCAGGTCGAGCACCCGCGGGGTGATCGAGAATCCCGCTCATCCGCGTGAGGCGTTTCATTCAGTGCCCTGTCGCTCTCGGCCGTGCCGGAGCACTCCCGGCGAAGCGGCCTGAGGTCACAAATTCGTTCCGACACGGGAGACTCATCGAGATGATACGTGTGGAAAACCTCTCCAAACGATTCCAGAAAACGCTGGCAGTAGACCACATTGACCTCAAGGTCCAACCGGGCGAAATCATGGGCTTCCTGGGACCGAACGGCGCGGGCAAGACCACCACGATCCGGATGATCGCCGGACTCATGAAGCCCGATACGGGAACCATTACACTCGATGGATACAACCTCGCCACAGACCCGGAAAAAGCGAAGGCTGTTGTCGGTTTCGTGCCTGACAGACCATTCCTTTACGAGAAACTCACCGGATGGGAGTTTCTGGAGTTCAGCGCGGGCATCTACCAGGTCAGTCCATTGGAACTCGAGCACCTCGGCGCGTACTACCTCGAAATGTTCGAACTGCTTGACTGGAAAGACGAGCTCATCGAAGGCTACTCCCACGGCATGAAACAACGACTCATTATCAGCTCGGCTCTCCTCCATCGTCCCAAAATCTTCATTATCGACGAGCCGATGGTTGGACTCGATCCCCGCGGAGTCCGCCTCGTGAAGAATCTGTTTACCGCGATGGCCAAAGAGAGGGCCACGGCCGTTCTCCTCTCGACCCACACTCTGGCGGTCGCTGAGGAAATATGCAGCATGATCACCATTATTCACAAAGGGAAGATAATTGCTTCTGATACCCCAGCGAATCTCAAGGCCACGATCGCAAAAACGGGCGGGAACCTGGAACAGGCCTTCTTGAAGCTCACCGGCGCGGAAGAGGTGGAAAGCCTCGAGAGCAGCCTGGGAGTCAAGGAGCACATCGGGGAGCTCGCCATCCACGACGCGGAAGGAGACTCGCGGAAGTCCCGCCGCTCCTGATCCACCCGATCCCGTGCCGGGCGGGGAGGCGCGTCGGTCAAAAAGGGGCAAGGCCGCTGCCGAAAAAAAGCGACCGCGGGAAACGTGTCATCCTTCAGCCAGGGGGGGACGGATCCACGTGCCTTCCTCCGCGTACCGTGAAACCACCTCTTTGAGTTGTTTCCTTTCGGCTGCAAATTTTTCTTTCATACCCTGCAAGAATTCCAAATGCTTCTTCACGTCTTCCCGGGTCAAGAAGATCGGATGCTTCCCCCTGCGGATATCGATCTGGAGCTGTTCATTCTCCCACTGATAGCCTCCCTCATGGCTGCAGAGCATGCACTTCATCCTCCCGCCTTCGACAAATCGAAACGTGTCCCCGCCACAAAGCTGGCAGCGGGGCGCGGGCGGCTCATCCTCCGATGCGCGCTTACCGCTGATCAGAGCGCTTGCCAATCGCTTGGCAGCTTCCTTGCCGGCGTCGTGCAGGAAGATTTCACCGGGAAGCGCCGCGTACACCACCTCGGAACCGCGGTGCTCGGCCAGGGTGAATTTAATGAAGCTGTCCACAGTGAGCTTGGCATAGCCTTCCAATCCGGGAAAGCCGGCAATGACAGCCCCGACCGCGGGTTTTCCCCAGAGCGCGTCAACGTGGCGGTAGAAGCTCAATCCACGGTCAAGAAATCGCTTCAGGCTCGCGTTGGCTCCGAACACGTAGGTCGGCGAGGCAACAACGTACGCGTCCGCGTGAACGAGCGCGTCGAGCGCGAGCTGGAAATCGTCCTTCTGAATGCAGGTCATCTTGCCAAAGAGGCACTGATAGCATCCCTTGCACGATCGAATGTCCAACTGAGGCAGCCGAAGCAGCTTCAATTCCCACCCCTCGGGGAGGTGTCGATAAATTTCTTTGACGAGGAGCTCGGAGTTTCCCAGTTTTCGCGGCGATCCAATGAGTCCCAAGAGAGTCTTCACCATCCTCCTCCTTCTCGTTTACTGAGCTGAAATGCGGAACCTCGCTTCATCTCGCGGCCCCCACCGTGGAACGTTGCAGAGCGCGGAGGTTGCGGATCGAATTCGGAAAGGTTATCATAAAAATCGGTGAGCGGATTTTTCGATGAGCATTATTCGTGACCATTTTTCGGCAGTTCTTGCCACCCTTCTTGAGAGACGCTCTCGATTTTCTGCTTGACACGGAATAAAGTGGTTGGTATCTAAAAAAGTTGACGACCCGGCTCGTCGGTTACAAAAAATGAACCGTTACCAAAACCTCCTTGTTATTGTCCTTATTTCATTGTTGTCCGGTCGGACAACTGTGCAGAGAGGTCTGGTAATGGTATAGCAGCACGCTAGATAAGAACGATCAAGGCCAAAAAAATCCGTTACCGGGCCTCCTCCCGGTAGCGGATTTTATTTTGGCCCGGGCAAAAACAGCAGGGAAGTCCTAACGATGAATCAGAGAAAAAAGATGCTCA